>JALAGK010000372.1 GCA_022712475.1 Enterobacteriaceae bacterium | reverse complement strand
TGCTCGATGTTGATAAAGCCCATCGCCGCCTGCATCAGGAAGTTCACCTTCTGGAACAGCGATTCGTTATGCGGTAACAGGGACTCGATATCGCGCAGGATCTCGCGCGCTTGCTCCAGTTGGTTGCCCGGCAAGCGCGCCTTGCGCACCAGGAAGTTCAGCGCGCGCTGGGTATCCATCAGACACAAGCGCACCTTCCAGCCTACGTCTTCAAGCTCTGCAAGCGTAGACAGCGCCTGGTCATATTCATCACCCTGGCGGCCTTCCATAATCACACGGCTGAGTTTTTCCAGGTCGCTGTAAATGTTTTCGATTTCATCTGCCAGCTGCTCAATTTTGGTTTCAAACAGGTCGAGCAGCAGTTCGAAAGCGTTACCGTCCACCATCGTCTGGCCACGGGCGCGCATGCGGTACAGGCGAAACGCCGGTAGTTCACGCTCGCGCAGCGTATACAGGCGACCATCGCGGATGGTGAATGCCACCGTCGAGTTGCCGGCATGGTCTTCAGCATCTTCAAAAAAGAAAAAGGAGTGGATATGCAGGCCGTCTTCGTCTTCGAAGAAACGCGCAGAGGCTTCGATGTCTTCCAGTTCCGGGCGCGTTGCCAGGCTCTGGCCCAGCTCGGTTTGCACTCGCTGGCGCTCTTCGTCATCCGGTTCGACCAGGTCGACCCAGATAGAATTATCCAGCGGTTCGCTTTCATCCACCTCAAGGCGGGAAAGGCGATTATTTTCCAGTTGAAATGCGCTCAGCATGACCGTGGCTCCCAATGAAGAAATGAATGGGACAGTTCGCAGAACACACGATATCTGGGATTGCCAGACCTGAAACAGACTGGCTCATGCGACAGGAAAAACACGGTCGCTGACAACCGCTAAGGCCATCAGCATAAGAGGAAAGCCTTAGGAGTTGCACCTGCTTAACAGGTTAATGAGCCAGCATCGACTGGGTGTGTCCAAGGCGAATGTCCTCTTAGTGTAATCGTGCGCGCATGTTACGCCAGCCTAAATAAAGCGTCAACAAGCGGCAGAAAAGCGCTGAAATTCGCCTCGTTACACCGTTTCTAACCGCGCGTAAGCCGCCACCAGCCACTTGATGCCCTGGCCCTGGAACGCCACCTGCAAACGGCTGTGCTCGCCGCTGCCTTCAAGGTTGACAATAGTGCCCTCACCAAACTTAGCGTGGCGCACGCGCTGGCCGAGTTTATAGCCGGTATCACTCTCGGTAAGCGGCGTAGTGGTGCGCTGCACGGTGCTCGCCGGGCGGCTCACCGTAGCGCGCAGGCGCACTTCTTCAATGCATTCTGGCGGTAACTCACCGATAAAACGCGACGGGCGGTGATAGGCCTCTTTACCATACAAACGGCGGGTTTCGGCATAAGTAATGGTCAGCTTCTGCATGGCGCGGGTAACGCCCACGTAGGCCAAACGGCGCTCCTCTTCCAGACGCCCGCCTTCATCAAGCGACATTTGACTGGGGAACATGCCCTCTTCCATACCCACAATAAACACCTGCGGGAACTCGAGTCCTTTGGCTGAGTGCAGCGTCATCAGCTGTACCGCGTCCTGCCAGGTGTCTGCCTGCCCTTCACCGGCTTCCAGCGCCGCGTGGGATAAAAATGCCTGCAATGGCATCAAATCTTCGTCTTCGTCGTTGTAGCTGAACTGGCGCGTGGCCGTCACCAGTTCCTCTAAGTTCTCGATTCGCGTCTGGCCCTTCTCGCCTTTTTCCTGCTCATACATCATAAACAGGCCGGAATCCTTAATCACCCTGTCAGTCTGCACATGCAGCGGCATATCGGCGGTCTCGTTTGCCAGCGCGTCAATCAGTTCCAGAAAACGCTGCAACGCCGATGCTGCACGGCCAGCAAGCGACTGGTCCTGCAACAGGCGGCGACAGGCCTGCCACAGCGTGAGTTGGCTGTCGCGCGCGGTCTGGCGCACCACGTCCAGGGTGCGATCGCCAATACCACGCGTCGGCGTGTTCACCACACGCTCAAACGCCGCGTCATCGTTGCGGTTAGCAATCAGACGCAGGTAAGAGAGCGCATCTTTGATTTCCTGACGTTCAAAGAAGCGCATACCGCCATAGATACGGTACGGCATACTGCCCTGTAACAGCGCCTCTTCCAGCACACGCGACTGGGCGTTGCTGCGATAGAGAATGGCGCACTGGCTCAGCGCCCCGCCATTCTCCTGCCACGCCTTGATGCGGTTGACTACAAAACGCGCTTCATCAAGTTCGTTAAACGCGCAATAGAGCGAAATCGGCTCGCCGTCGCTACCGTCTGTCCAGAGTTCTTTACCCAGACGACCGGCATTGTGGGCAATCAGGGCGTTAGCCGCGCTGAGAATGGTGTTGGTGGAGCGGTAGTTCTGCTCCAGACGAATGGTTTGCGCACCAGGGAAATCGTTCAAAAAGCGCTGGATGTTCTCGACCTGCGCCCCACGCCAGCCGTAAATCGACTGGTCATCGTCACCCACAATCATCACCTTACCGGTGTCCCCCGCCAGCAGGCGCACCCAGGCATACTGGATGCTGTTGGTGTCCTGGAATTCGTCCACCAGGATGTTGGTGAAGCGCTCACGGTAGTGATTGAGAATGTGCGGTTTGTTAAGCCAAAGCTCGTGCGCGCGCAGCAGCAGCTCGGCAAAATCCACCAGTCCTGCGCGATCGCAGGCTTCCTGATAGGCCTGATAGACCTTCTGCCAGGTCTGCTCTACCGGGTTGCCGTAGCTCTCAATGTGCTGTGGGCGTAGCCCTTCGTCTTTTTTGCCATTGATGTACCACATGGCCTGACGCGGCGGCCACTGCTTCTCGTCAAGGTTCATCGCCTTAATCAGGCGCTTAAGCAGGCGCAGCTGGTCTTCGCTGTCGAGAATTTGAAAGTCCTGCGGCAGGTTAGCATCCATGTGGTGCGCACGCAGCAGGCGGTGCGCCAGACCGTGGAAGGTCCCCACCCACATTCCACCCTGGCTGGTGCCGAGCAACTCGCCAATACGGTGGCGCATCTCTGCTGCCGCTTTATTGGTAAAGGTCACAGCCATGATGGAGTATGGCGAACAGTTCTCTACCGTCAAAAGCCAGGCGATGCGGTGCACCAGCACGCGCGTCTTACCGCTGCCCGCGCCTGCCAGCACCAGCATATTGCTGCGCGAGGCCGCGACGGCTTCACGCTGTTTATCATTAAGGCTGTCGAGCAGGTAAGAGACGTCCATTGGCACCGCCGTAGCTGGTCAGGGGCCGTAACCCCTGGCATTTTATACAGAGAAGTGGGGATTATATCAGCGCAGTAAGCGATGCCAACCGCGAAATTGCCAGATGCGGCAGCAAACGCGCATCGCGCGCCTGCATCAGATTATTGTCACGCGACATAATCCAGCAGGCCTGCAAACCGCCGCGAATAGCACCCGCGACGTCGGTGGTGAGGTCGTCACCCACATGCAGAATCTGCGCGTGCGGTACGCCGAGCTTCTGCGCGGCCAGCGCGTACATATCGCCGTAAGGCTTGGAACGCCCGTGTGGCCCGGCGCGTAATACAAACTTAAAATACTCGCCCAGGCCAAACAGCTGCGGATCGGCGTTACCGTTGGTGACCGCGACCAGCGGCCACTTCTGCGCAAGCTTTGCCAGTGTGTCATGGGTTTCCTGGGGTACATCAATGCGGCTGCGCCACTGGTTGAAATTGTCCATGGCGGCGGCGGCACCGACGTTAGCCTCTTCTACCGACAGCCCAGCTTCCAGCATCGCGCGCTCAATCGCACGGCGGCGCCACTCGGTCACATCATGATAAATCTCTGGCTCTTCCAGGCGTAGCTGCTGGCGCAGGCGCTGAAAATCCGGCGTCTGTAACTCGCTTAAGCCTGGATGATATTGCTGGACAAAACTCAGCGACTCTCGCTCGGTACGCGTGATAACTGGGCCGTTGTCGTACAGCGTGTCGTCGAGATCGAACGTCAGCGCTGCTATTGGTCCCAGAGGGCGATAAAAATGCATCAGCTTTTCCCCCGTTTAGCTCGCGGATGCGCCGCATCATACACCGACGCTAAATGTTGAAAATCGAGATGGGTATAAATTTGCGTCGTTGAAAGGTTGGCGTGGCCCAGCAACTCCTGCACCGCACGCAGATCACCGCTTGATTCAAGCATGTGGGTGGCAAACGAATGACGCAGCTTGTGCGGGTTGACGTGGCTGTTCAGCCCCTGTTTGACACCCCACTCGGCAAAGCGCTTTTGCACGTTACGTGCGGAAATGCGCTTGCCGGTTTTCGCCAGAAACAGCGCATCATCGTCCGGCCCGAACAGTTCGCGCAAATCGAGCCAGTGCTCAATCCACGTCACCGCAGTGCGGCCAATGGGCAAACGGCGCTCTTTGCTCCCTTTGCCCATTACCCACGCTTCGCCGCTGGCGAGATCCAGATGTTTGCAATCAAGGTTAACCAGCTCGGATAAACGCAGACCAGCGCCATACATCACTTCCAGCATGGCACGGTCGCGCACCGCCAATGGATCGTTGATATCGATATCCAGCAGACGATTCACATCATCAACATCGATATTTTTCGGCAGGTGGCGCGGCGTTTTCGGTGCGGATACGCCTTTTGCCGGATTGGCGGCAAGCTGGCCCTGAAAAACCTGCCAATCGAAGAAACTACGCAGCGCCGACAGCCGCAGCGCCAGGCTTGCGGCCTGTAAGCCATGACGGCGACTGCGTACCACCAGCGAGCGCACCGCGGCCGTATCACAGCGCGCCCAGTCGGTGATTTTCATTTCAGTGAGCATGGCGACAAGCGCTTCGAGCTGGCGGCGGTAGTTAACCAGTGTGATGGGGCTCAGCTGACGCTCAACCTTCAGGTGGCGCAGAAAGCCCTCAACGGCGGGCTGCAGCGGTGAGTCGGTCACTGGCGTTCAATCCAGCGTTCCAGCAGCGTTGGCAGCATTTGCGCCAGCTCTTCAAGCAGCTGTGTGCCCTGGCTTGCCTGATAGTGCTGTGGGTCACGGCTGGTGAAAATGATCACGCCCACATCGCCATGCTGGCCCATCAGCGACATCGCCACCGAACCAACCGCTTTTGCCTGCGGCAGCATCACCAGCAGTTCCGGGCCGTGCAGCGTTCCCAGGTAATGGCGTGCAGTGCCAAAGCGCTGAATACGCAGCGGCTCAAAGGACTGGCGGTTTAGCGCCAGATGAGTGAAGCCAGACGGCGCACCAATGCGCCAGCGCTCCGGGAATAGCCGAATATGCGCACCCGCAAGGCCAAGCTCACGCGCCCAGCGGTGCAGGCGGTTTAGCATGTCATGCAGGCTGTCCGCAGCGGCGAGACGCGCCTGGAGTTTTAGCAGACTGGAGAACAGGGCTTCGTTGTTGCTGGCCTGCTCGATAAGCAGCGACATATCGCCTTCAAGCGCGCGGATTTGGTTGCGCGCGCGCGCCATGTGCCACTCTACCAGCGACACGGTGCCGCGCACTGGATGGGGAATCTGAATCTGTTCGACCAAGCGAGCGTTGCGGATAAAGAATTCAGGGTTACGTAACAGGTAGTCACACACCGCCCCATCATCCAGCCCGGCAAGCGTCTCCTGCTGTTCCTCGG
>JALAGK010000371.1 GCA_022712475.1 Enterobacteriaceae bacterium | reverse complement strand
GCGTTTTCACACAGGTTCATCGCGAAGGTGGTTTTACCCATCGACGGACGCGCCGCCACAATGATGAGATCCGAGCGCTGCAAACCGGCGGTCTTTTTATTCAGATCCTGGTAGCCGGTGTCAACGCCAGTCACGCCGTCATGCGGCTGCTGATACAGCGTTTCAATACGCGAGACGGTGGCTTCGAGGATCTGATCGATGCTCTTTGGCCCTTCGTCTTTGTTGGCACGATTTTCGGCTATCTGAAAAACACGTGACTCTGCCAGATCCAGTAGATCTTCACTGGTGCGCCCCTGAGGATCAAAACCAGCGTCAGCAATTTCATTGGCGACGGCGATCATTTCACGTACCACCGCACGTTCGCGCACGATGTCGGCATAAGCGTTAATGTTCGCCGCACTTGGCGTATTTTTAGAAAGCTCTGCCAGGTAGGCAAAGCCCCCTACGCTTTCCAGTTCGCCCTGACGCTCCAGCGACTCCGAAATGGTAATCAAATCGATAGGCCGCCCGGTTTCCTGCAGGCGGTGCATTTCGGTAAAAATGAGGCGGTGCTGACGGGTGTAGAAATCTTCTGCCACCACGCGCTCGGCCACATCGTCCCAGCGCTCGTTATCCAGCATTAAACCGCCCAACACCGACTGTTCTGCTTCCAGCGAATGGGGCGGCATTTTCAGCGCGGCAACCTGCGGGTCGCGTGGCTCAGTGGGTTTGTTGAAGGGTTTATTTCCTGCCATAGTGAATGGAGTGCCAAATTCAATAGAGAGACGGGGAAGTATACCTTCTCCTGGCTCAACGACAAAAGGAGTTCACATGGCAACGCGTATCGAATTCAGCCAGCATGGTGGGCCTGAGGTCCTCAACGCGGTGGAATTCACTCCCGCCTCCCCGGCAGATAACGACGTACAGATAGAGAACAAAGCTATCGGTATCAACTACATCGACACCTATGTGCGAAGTGGGTTGTACCCGCCTGCCACTATGCCGAGCGGCCTGGGCACCGAGGCGTCAGGCGTGGTGATTAAGGTAGGCCGCGGTGTCACACACCTTAAACCCGGCGACCGCGTGGTCTACGCTCAGGCAGGACTGGGCGCCTACAGCACCGTGCATAACGTGAGTGCCGATAAAGTGGCGCGTCTGCCGGATGCCATTTCATTTGAGCAGGCCGCAGCGTCATTCCTTAAGGGACTGACGGTATTCTATCTGCTGCGCAAAACCTATGAAATTAAGCCCAATGAAGTGTTCCTGTTTCACGCGGCAGCAGGCGGTGTGGGGCTGATTGCCTGTCAGTGGGCAAAAGCGCTGGGCGCGCGGCTGATTGGCACCGTTGGCTCGGCACAGAAAGCCGAAAAAGCCAAACGCGCCGGGGCGTGGCAAACCATTAATTACCAGGATGAAAACATTGCCGAACGCGTGAGCGAACTGACAGACGGCAAAAAAGTGGCGGTAGTGTACGACTCGGTGGGTAAATCCACCTGGGAAGCCTCGCTGGACTGTCTGCAACGGCGCGGGCTGATGGTGAGCTTTGGTAATTCCTCCGGACCGGTCACCGGCGTCAATCTTGGCATTCTCAACCAGAAAGGCTCGCTTTACGTCACTCGTCCTTCTCTGTTTGGCTATGTCACCAACCGCGCCGAACTGGAAGAAGCCAGCAACGAGCTGTTCTCACTGATAGCCAGCGGCGTAATTAAGGTTGAAGTGCCAGAGAGTCAAAAATTCCCGCTGCGCGAGGCAGCTCGCGCGCACCAGACGCTGGAAAGCCGGGCGACCAGCGGTTCCAGCCTGCTGATTCCGTAACCGGGAGAAAGAATTTGGGCTTCCCGAGGGAAGCCCATTCTTTTTTAGTTCGCGTCTGCCTGTAGGGTACAGCGCGATGAATTTTGTAAACAGCCGCTGCATAGTGACA
Source organism: Enterobacteriaceae bacterium (assembly GCA_022712475.1). Classification (GTDB taxonomy): domain Bacteria; phylum Pseudomonadota; class Gammaproteobacteria; order Enterobacterales; family Enterobacteriaceae; genus Tenebrionibacter. Next base: position 3,551 of record JALAGK010000371.1, on the reverse strand, counting down.
GATCCCATCGGCAAATCCTATGCTCATAGCCCGCGAAACCTCGAGTCTGTGATCCACTACGCAGATGACCGCAAATCAGTAGCGGCCGCGGCTGTAACGGCGATAGTCGCGACGGCTGTAGCGCTCACGCACCAGACCATAGCGCGCATACGGGTCTTTCTTCTCTTTCAGGGCACGGATGAGCCATACGCCAGCAACAGCCAGCAGCAGCCACGGCAGGAGCTTAATCATCAGTGCGAATACGCCGCCTGCGAACATCAGAAGCGTAGCGACAAACAGTGCCGCCAGTACGCCGAGCACCGAAACACCGGTCAGCAGCAGCATAAAAAAGAAACCCAGCACAAAAATCAGTTCAGCATGGTTTTACTCCTTATCAAACACAACACGGATAATACAAGAAGCGTGCCAATGTTAATGTCGCTGCCTGTAAGCAAACAATCCCGGCGAGTGCGCCGGGATTGCGTGAAATTGACCAGAAAGTAGTGAAATTAACGTCGTTCAGCGACCAGCTGTAGCGCCTGCTCAACCACGGCGATATCGGCCCCGGCCTTGTGCGCATTTTCACTTAAGTAGCGACGCCACTGGCGCGCACCCGGTACGCCCTGGAACAGACCCAGCATATGGCGCGTAATGTGGCCAAGATACGTACCGTTGCTGAGTTCGTTTTCAATGTAAGGATACATCGATCGCACAATAGCAACCGGATCGGGATCGGATGTGTTGCTGCCAAAAATCACACGATCAACGGCCGCCATGATCCCCGGGTTCTGGTAAGCCTCACGCCCTACCATCACACCGTCGAGATGCTGAAGATGCTGCTGCGCCTCTTCAAGCGTTTTAATGCCGCCGTTGAGCGACAGCGTCAACTGCGGAAAATCGCGCTTAAGCTGATACACCCGCGGATAATCCAGCGGTGGAATTTCGCGGTTCTCTTTCGGGCTAAGGCCGGAGAGCCACGCCTTACGGGCGTGAATGATGAAGGTGTCACAGCCACCGCTGTTGGCAACGGTATCGATAAAGTCACACAGAAATTCATAGCTGTCCTGCTCGTCGATACCGATACGGGTTTTCACCGTAACCGGCACAGACACCACATCGCGCATCGCTTTAACACAGTCTGCCACTAGACTCGCCTCACCCATCAGGCAGGCACCAAAGCGGCCATTCTGTACCCGGTCGGACGGGCAACCGACGTTGAGGTTAATCTCGTCATAACCGCGGGCTTCTGCCAGCTTCGCGCACTGCGCCAGCGCGGCCGGGCTGCTGCCGCCAAGCTGTAACGCCACCGGATGCTCTTCTTCGCTGTAGGCCAGATAGTCGCCTTTACCGTGAATGATAGCCCCCGTAGTCACCATTTCGGTATACAGCAACGCGTGGCGCGACAGCTTACGCAGGAAATAGCGGCAGTGGCGGTCGGTCCAGTCAAGCATGGGTGCCACGGAGAAACGAAGTGCGGGGAAAGTCTGAGCGGAGGATTGTGGCTGCATAGTGGCAATACGGTCCGGGTAAAAAGGGGCGCTACTATAGCATAGCGCCCCTTGCGCGTCAGAATGTCATACTCAACTGCGCGCCTGCGCCCCAGGTCTCGTCTTCGCCGACGATACCGGTCAAATCGAGATGCACACGGTTAAACGGCGCAAAACCCAGACCGCCGGTAAACACATTCACATCGTTACCTTTCATGTCACCACGAAAACCCGCGCGCACCGCAAGCCAGCTCAGTGGTGTCACTTCGGCACCCACGCCCGCAAATTGAGACGGTTTCTCGCTTTTAAAACCTTTGGTTTCAGTAAGGTCGCCATCGGCGCTTAGCGTCAGCCAGTCATTGTGCCAGGCCGCCCCGGCAGTCACCAGCGGGCGAATCTGGTAAGTGTCCTTATAGCCGTTAATCTCTTTGGTATCGATATCGCGTGAGAACAGATTCTGCCCACTTAAGCCCACCGTCACGTTATCGCCAAAGTCAGCGGCCACACCGGCATCCATATTGAAGCCGGTATCGTCGTTACGATAGCGGCTGTTTTTAAAATCGCTGCTGTCGTAGTTGTAGATAGAGGCGGTGTAGTTGTAGAGCCAGGTTTTTTGCAGCTTAGGCGTGATGCCAAAAGAGACCGGCACATCCCCAAACTGGAACTGGCGTGCCAGCGAAATACCGTAGTCCGATACAATCGCCGCACGCCCAAAGGCTGTCGATTTGAGGTTATCCGTGATTTCATCAGAACCGCCCACCAACGCTTTTGCCGCTTCAATGGCTGCCGTTACGCTGTCGTTTTCAATACCGCGCAGATAAGCGATATCATTAGGGTCAATGTAAGAGCTGACGCGCGCGTGCGCATAGCCTTTAGCCACAAACGCAACCGATAGCACATCATTGGGGATCGCTACCGTAATGCCAGCACCGGCGCTGGCATGGGCGGTTTTGCCGTCCAGAAACGCCAGCTCATCAGCAAGATCCCCTGCGGCGCTCTGGAACTGCGGCAACGCTTGCAGATAGCCAAGCGGACCACCGGCGGTAATGTCCTCAATCACATCCTTGTAATAGTTGATTTTATCGTTGATGGAATCGATTTCATCCTGAAGATTGTCTTTGTCCGTTACCTGCAAGCCTGCCGATGGCAAAATCACAGTCACGTTATCTTCCGGCTTCGCCTTAGCCAGTAACGCTGGGTTGATCATCGGTGCGCTGCCATAGCTTGCCGACGCCACGCCAGTGCCCCCCATCGCATCGCTTCGGGCTTCTGCCCAGGTATTTGCCGCACCTGCCTGTGCCATAAACAATGAAGAGGGAATAAGAACAGCCAAAGGAGTAAGGATTTTTTTCACAGTTATCTCTTTGAGTACAAGTGTTGTGTCACTCCCTCCTGCCAGGTTAACGGAGGGCGCTTATTGCTGTGAAAAAGGCATAAAAAAAGGGCTGTTAAGCCCCTGACTGCACGTCTTATTCTTCCCTGTTGAGTTAATTCAATGATGATCCACAGTATTTATAGATGACGTATTTCATTACGTGAAGAGGACGCCAAAGAAATGTAAAAAAATTGTTGTTAAACCTTACAAAGGATAAGCCGTTGGCAGTCGCACGTTTTTTTGCGTTCGTGGTAAAATAACGGTTTATTTGCGAGGGCCAATCGCCATGACGAGTACCGATGATGTGTTAGCACGCGCTGAGAAGCTGTGTACACAGCGTAGTGTGCGCCTCACACCACAGCGCCTGGAAGTATTGCGCCTGATGTCCCAACAGCCAGGTGCTATCAGCGCTTACGATTTGCTGGATTTACTGAAAGAAAGCGAGCCACAGGCCAAACCGCCAACGGTTTACCGTGCGCTGGATTTCCTGCTGGAACAAGGCTTTGTGCACAAGGTGGAATCCACCAATAGCTACGTGTTGTGCCATCATTTTGATGAGGCGACCCACACCTCGGCCATGTTTATTTGCGACCGCTGTGGCCTGGTGCGTGAAGAAACCGCTGAAGGTGTTGAAGAGATAATGCATCTACTTGCCGCGAAAAACGGCTTTGTGCTGCACCATAATGTGATTGAAGCCCACGGCTTGTGTC
>JALAGK010000370.1 GCA_022712475.1 Enterobacteriaceae bacterium | reverse complement strand
GTGTAGACAGTACAAGGTGACCCGTCTGCGCGGCATTCAGGGCAATCTGTGCCGTTTCTCCATCGCGAATTTCACCCACCATGATGATATCCGGGTCCTGTCGCAGCAGGGCACGCAGTACTACCTGGAAACTTAGTCCTGCCTTTGGATGAATTTGTGTCTGTGTTAACCCATTGAGTGGGATTTCTATCGGGTCTTCCACGCAGGCGATATTCACGCCGGGACCATTGAGCGTGTTGAGAGCGCTGTACAGCGTCAACGTTTTCCCGCTGCCTGTGGGACCTGTGACGAGGATTAACCCCTGCGGTTTTGCCAGTATTGCGAGAAAGGTTTTCAGGGCTGCCGGTTCCATGCCCAACGCGTCGGGTTCAAGTGGGCGTGAGTGCTGGCGCAGTAGTCGCAGGACGGCCTTTTCGCCTGCCCGACAAGGTAGAGTAGAGAGGCGAAGCGAGAGCTTTTCGCCATGAATTTCCGTATCAAACTGGCCGTCCTGCGGCAGTCTGCGTTCAGCGATATCCAGGTTTCCGAGGATTTTCAGCCGTGCAATAGCTGCTGTGCAGATGGTGCTCGAAAAGCGCGTTAGCGGCTGGAGTACGCCATCCACACGCAGACGAATGTGCCCGCCGTTTTCATCAGGCTCCAGATGAATATCTGAAGCCCGCCGCGCAACGGCATGCTCAAGAGCATGGTTAACTAACTCAACGGCAGCATTTTGTCCCTCATCAAAAGCAGGTGTTTTATGTTTGTCTTGCACATGTTTTTCCAGCCGTTGCTGGCTCCAGCTTTCAATGTTGGTGCGCTGGCTTGTGGCAAACGCCAGTGCCTGCACCAGTTCATTAGACGGCGCGCCAGCGACGGCAACGTGTATTGCCCCACCTTCTGTGCCTAACAACACGGCATGGTGCTGTTGGCAAATTTGGTTAAGTCGATCGCTTTGCATGGATTTACTCCACACCAAAACGGAAAACGTCTTCACAGGCCTGTTTCAGGGCGCTGGCGCCCTGAGTATTACAGGTGCGCTGCCAGCCAGAAACACCCTCTTCATTGTTCCATTGCGGTGTTAGCGTGACGTGAAGCCCGGCCAGGCTCTCCTGTCCTGTGAGGGTTACTGTGCCTGCGCTAACGGTTATGGCAGAAACGTAGCGACTGGTTTTGGGGTGTGGGATGCCGTTTGTACCTGATGTGCAGGGGGCTACGCTACCGCGCTCCAGTGCGCAAATTTCAACTGCAGTGCGATAAGGTAAGAATGTTTGCAGCATATCGGTCAGGGCTGCCTTACGCAGGTAATTTTGCCAGGCGGGCACGCCGATGGCGCTGAGTATCGCCACAATAGCAATCACTACCATCAGTTCAATCAGGGTAAATCCGCGTTGTGTCTTCATGCTTTCTCCTGTCTGGGTAGCGTACTGTGTACTGAATGTGTCAATGGAGGCGACAGAGAAAACACGGGCTTACGAGAGAGATTCAGTACAAATTTACGACGTTGCATAAGCCTTCAGAAAAGCAGGAAGCGTGCTCGCAATCTGGAAAAAGTGGAGGTGCGATGAGTGGGGCGTTGCAGTACAACCTGGAGAACGGAGAACGGAGAACGGAGAACGGAGAACGGAGAACGGAGAACGGAGAACGGAGAACGGAGAACGCCTGCGCTAATGCGAAGGCGTTCAGTAGAACTGTCAGGGCGTGACAAAGCGCATAGAGAGATCGAGTGCACGTATATGCTTAGTCAGCGCACCAACGGAAATATAGTCCACGCCGGTTTGTGCATAATCACCCAGCGTTTCTTTGGTGACATTGCCGGACACCTCAAGGCGCGCCTTGCCGCGCGAGCGCTGGACTGCCTCGCGCATATCATCAAGTGAGAAATTATCGAGCATGATGATGTCGGCACCGGACTTCAGGGCATCATCCAGTTCGTCGAGTGACTCCACCTCAACTTCAACGGGCACGTCGGGATGCAGCCAGAAGGCTTTTTCCACTGCCTGGCGCACTGACCCGGAGGCGATGATATGGTTTTCTTTAATCAGGAAAGCATCCGACAGGCCGAGGCGGTGATTAGCGCCACCTCCGCACAGTACGGCGTACTTCAGTGCTGTGCGTAGACCCGGTAACGTTTTACGGGTATCCAGCAGTTGGGTATGCGTGCCGTTGAGCAGATTAACGTAGGTGCGAACTTCGCTCGCCACGCCAGAAAGCGTCTGCACAAAATTCAGTGCGGTACGTTCGCCCGTGAGCAGAACGCGAGAAGGACCGCGCAGTTCAAACAGCGACTGGTTAGCGCTAATTGTGTCGCCGTCTTCGACATGCCAGGTGACGTCCACATCGCCGCCCAGTTGGATAAAGACTTCTTCCACCCAACGGCGGCCACAAAACACACCGTCTTCGCGCGTGATGACGTTCGCGTGCGACTGGCTTTCTGCAGGTAGCAATTGTGCGGTGATATCATTTTGCGGGTCCACTTCTCCGCCCAGATCCTCGCTCAGGGCGCGCGAAACGGCATCCGGGATATCCACACTAATGCGCTCCAGCAGCGCTTCCCGTCGGCTGTCAGGGTTATAACGGCGGGCAGGCATAATAAAACTCCGAAATAGTTGGGCGTAGAGTGAAACATGCTACTCTGAAGCGACGTCAGGTTCCAGACAAAGGAGAGGATGCATGCAGTTGCAAGAGGGGTGGCTGAAAGGCGTGCGCAGACAGCCTTCGCCCCATTTTGACGAGCGGCCCGAAGGGGAAACACCTTCGCTATTGGTTGTACATAACATCAGTTTACCACCCGGTGAGTTTGGCGGGCCGTGGATAGATGCGCTGTTTCTTGGCACGCTGGACCCTGACGCACATCCTTATTTTGCTGATATCGCCCATTTGCGCGTTTCAGCGCACTGCCTGATTCGCCGCGACGGTGAAATCGTGCAGTATGTTCCGTTTGATAAACGTGCGTGGCATGCGGGTGTCTCCTGCTACCAGGGGCGGGAAAAGTGCAACGATTTTTCCATTGGAATTGAGCTTGAGGGCACCGATACGCTGCCTTATACCGATGCACAATACCAACAGCTTGTCGCAGTAACTCAGGCCCTGATCGCGGTCTACCCGGGCATTGCCAGCCACATGACGGGCCACTGTAATATCGCACCCGAGCGCAAAACGGACCCCGGTTCTGCTTTTGACTGGGCACGTTTTCGCGCTGCCTGCGCCCCTTTTGTGGATAAGGAGACGTCATGACGTTGTTTACCCTGCTGCTGGTGCTGCTATGGGAACGCTTGTTTAAGCTTGGTGAACACTGGCAGATAGACAGCCGTCTGCAAGCCCTGTTTCGGCGTGTGCGCCATTTCTCAATGGCTCGTACGTTAATGATGACCGCAGCGGCGATGCTGGTGGTGTTTCTCTGTCTCAGGGCGTTGTATGGGCTTTTTTTCAATGTGCCGTTACTGGTGTTCTGGATTTTGCTTGGCCTGCTGTGCATTGGTGCGGGCGTGGTGCGGTTGCACTATCACAAGTATTTACTGGCCGCGAGCCATGATGATATCGACGCACGTGTTGCCATGGCGAGTGAACTGACGCTGATTCACGGGGTGCCGCCAGACTGTAATGAGACTGAATTTCTGCGCGAGCTACAAAATGCGTTGCTGTGGATTAACTATCGTTTCTATCTGGCGCCGCTGTTCTGGTTTACCCTCGGCGGTCCATGGGGACCGGTTACGCTTGCCGGTTATGCTTTCCTGCGAGCCTGGCAGAGTTGGCTCGCACGTCATCATACGCCGCATCAGCGTTTGCAGTCCGGTATTGACGCTATCCTGCATGTGCTGGACTGGGTGCCGGTACGCCTGGCGGGCGTGGCATATGCGCTGCTTGGGCACGGTGAAAAGGCGTTGCCTGCCTGGTTTGCCTCGCTTGGCGATATCCACACCTCGCAGTATCAGGTACTGACGCGTCTGGCGCAGTTCTCGCTGGCG
>JALAGK010000036.1 GCA_022712475.1 Enterobacteriaceae bacterium | reverse complement strand
GTGTTTTTGCGTTTTAAATATGATTTAAAAAACGCTAATATATGGCAGACAAACTACAGCAGCGTTATCCCTTTTCTGGAGAAATATCCTTTGATCAACGTTTTTCTTGTTGATGACCATGAACTGGTGCGCGCAGGGATACGCCGCATTCTGGAAGACATCAAGGGCATTAAAGTGATTGGTGAAGCGAACTGCGGCGAAGATGCCGTGAAGTTCTGTCGCAGCACGCCCGTTGATGTTGTCCTGATGGATATGAACATGCCGGGCATTGGCGGGCTTGAAGCCACGCGTAAAATTGCCCGTGCATGTAGCGACACCAGGGTCATCATGCTCACCATACACACTGAAAACCCGCTACCGGCAAAAGTCATGCAGGCCGGGGCCGCAGGTTATCTGAGTAAAGGTGCGGCACCGCAGGAAGTGGTGAATGCCATTCGCTCTGTGCATTCAGGGCAGCGTTATATCGCTTCTGACATTGCACAACAGATGGCGTTGAGCCAAATTGAGCCGACCAAAACCGCCTCTCCATTTGCCAGTTTGTCTGAGCGTGAATTGCAGATTATGCTAATGATCACGAAAGGGCAGAAGGTGAACGAGATTTCCGAGCAGCTCAACCTGAGTCCCAAGACGGTGAACAGTTATCGTTATCGTATGTTCAGTAAACTGAACATCAGCGGTGATGTTGAATTGACCCATCTGGCGATACGTCATGGGTTGTGCAGTGCGGAGAATCTGGTAAATCAGTGAGTGATGTTTTCGACGCAAAAGCTTTCCTGAAGACCGTTACCAGTCAACCCGGCGTCTACCGAATGTATGATGCTCAGGGGACGGTTATTTATGTTGGTAAAGCAAAAGATCTTAAAAAACGGTTGGTAAGCTACTTTCGTAGCAACCTCGCCAGCCGTAAAACCGAAGCGCTGGTCGCGCAAATACAGCATATTGATGTCACGGTCACCCACACTGAGACCGAAGCGCTGCTGCTTGAACATAACTATATTAAGCTCTACCAGCCGCGTTACAACGTGCTGCTGCGTGACGACAAGTCATATCCTTTTATTTTCCTCAGCGGTGATACCCATCCACGTCTGGCTATGCATCGCGGTGCGAAGCACGCTAAGGGCGAATACTTCGGCCCATTCCCTAACGGCTATGCGGTGCGTGAGACACTGGCGTTGTTGCAAAAAATCTTTCCGGTTCGTCAGTGTGAAAACAGCGTATATCGCAATCGTTCACGTCCATGCCTGCAATATCAGATTGGCCGCTGTCTTGGCCCGTGCGTGGCAGGGCTGGTGAGCGAAGAAGAATATGCGCAGCAAGTAGAATATGTGCGCTTGTTTTTGTCCGGGAAAGACGACCAGGTGTTAAACCGGCTGGTTGAACGCATGGAAAAGGCAAGTGAAGCGCTGGACTTTGAAAACGCTGCACGCTTTCGCGATCAGATTCAGGCCGTGCGGCGTGTGACTGAAAAGCAGTTTGTTTCTAATACCGGCGACGACCTGGACGTTATCGGTGTTGCTTTTGATGCGGGCATGGCCTGTGTGCATGTGCTATTTATTCGTCAGGGGAAAGTGCTCGGCAGTCGCAGCTACTTCCCTAAAGTTCCTGGCGGTACGGCGCTTCCTGAAGTTGTTGAAACCTTTGTGGGGCAGTTTTACCTGCAGGGCAGCCAGATGCGCACGTTGCCCGGTGAAATCCTGTTAGATTTTTCGTTACAGGATAAGTCGGTGCTGGAGGACTCTCTGAGTGAACTGGCCGGACGGCGTGTGAATATTCAGACCCGGCCACGTGGCGATCGCGCCCGTTATTTGAAACTGGCGCGTACCAACGCTGGGACTGCACTGGTGACGCGTCTGTCGCAGCACACAACCATTACTCAGCGGTTACAGGCACTGGCGCAGGCGTTGAAACTGCCGGAAGTCAAGCGTATGGAGTGTTTTGACATCAGCCATACCATGGGGGAGCAAACAGTCGCATCCTGCGTTGTTTTTGACAGAGACGGTCCGTTGCGTGCGGAATACCGCCGTTACAACATCACCGGTATTACGCCGGGTGATGACTACGCCGCCATGCGTCAGGTACTCCGCCGGCGCTATGGCAAAGCGATGGAAGAGAGCAAAGTACCCGATGTGATTCTGATAGACGGTGGTAAAGGCCAGCTTGCCCAGGCGAAGGATGTTTTTAGCGAACTGGAGGTTGACTGGGACAAGCACCATCCACTGTTACTTGGTGTGGCAAAAGGCAGTGACCGTAAAGCCGGGCTGGAGACGTTGTTCCTGGAGCCTGAAGGTGAAGGGTTTGCGTTACCACCGGATTCACCGGCGCTGCATGTGATTCAGCATATTCGCGATGAGTCCCACGATCACGCCATTTCAGGGCATCGTAAAAAGCGCGCTAAAGTGAAAAGTACCAGTACGCTTGAAGGGATTGAAGGTATAGGGCCACGACGCCGCCAGATGCTGCTGAAATACATGGGCGGATTGCAGCCGCTCAAAAATGCCAGCATTGAAGAAATAGAGAAAGTACCCGGAATTTCGAAGGCGCTGGCAGAAAAGATCTACTACTCGTTGAAACATTGAGGTCTATGTAGCAACATAGGAACAATTACTACTCAGGACAGCTAGTTACCCGGCCCATGCAACTAAATATTCCGACCTTGCTCACGCTTTTTCGCGTAGTACTGATACCGTTCTTTGTGGTGGCATTTTATTTGCCTTTCGCATGGGCGCCTTTTCTCTGTGCGTTAATCTTTTGTTTTGCGGCCGTAACCGACTGGTTTGACGGCTTTCTGGCGCGCCGCTGGAACCAGAGCACACGCTTTGGTGCGTTTCTCGACCCAGTGGCAGACAAAGTGATGGTGGCTATCGCCCTGGTGCTGGTGGTTGAGCACTATCATAGCTGGTGGGTGACGCTGCCTGCGGCGACCATGATTGCACGTGAAATCATTATTTCTGCATTACGCGAATGGATGGCGGAAATTGGCAAGCGCAGTAGCGTAGCCGTATCGTGGGTAGGTAAGGTGAAAACCACCGCACAGATGCTGGCGCTCATTGGTATGCTATGGCGTCCGAATATTTGGATTGAGTATGCGGGAATCGCGTTATTTTTCGTCGCAGCCCTGCTGACATTTTGGTCAATGTTCCAGTATTTGAGCGCGGCTCGCGGTGATTTGCTCGAAGACTGACTGAAGCGACGCAAAATGCAGCAATTGAGTCAATGTTATAGAAAATTTCGTTGACTCATTGCGTCAGGTAAGTAGAATGCAACGCATCGAACGGCAGCGCAGGTTGTCAGAAGATAAAGAAATCAAACAATTAAGTATTGTTTGATGATTGCGGGAATAGCTCAGTTGGTAGAGCACAACCTTGCCAAGGTTGGGGTCGCGAGTTCGAGTCTCGTTTCCCGCTCCAGATTT
>JALAGK010000369.1 GCA_022712475.1 Enterobacteriaceae bacterium | reverse complement strand
TTCCGCACCCATCATGATTTTGTCTTTCGCTTTCTCGAACTCAACCATCGAGACCACGCGCTTGTTGCCACGAGCGGCAAACAGCGCAGCTTCGTTTACCAGGTTCGCGAGGTCAGCACCGGAGAAGCCTGGCGTACCGCGGGCGATAATTGCCGCATCGATATCCGGCGCCAGCGGTACGCGACGCATATGCACTTTCAGGATCTGTTCACGACCGCGAACATCCGGGAGACCAACAACAACCTGACGGTCAAAGCGGCCCGGACGCAGCAGCGCAGGGTCAAGTACGTCAGGACGGTTCGTCGCGGCAATAACAATAATGCCTTCGTTGCCTTCAAAACCATCCATCTCAACCAGCATCTGGTTTAGCGTCTGCTCACGTTCATCGTGACCACCGCCTAAGCCCGCGCCACGCTGGCGGCCCACGGCGTCGATTTCATCGATGAAGATGATGCACGGCGCAGCTTTCTTCGCCTGCTCGAACATGTCGCGCACACGAGATGCGCCCACACCCACGAACATTTCAACGAAGTCAGAACCCGAGATGGTAAAAAACGGTACTTTGGCTTCACCCGCAATGGCTTTTGCCAGCAACGTTTTACCGGTCCCTGGAGGACCAACCATCAGCACGCCTTTAGGGATTTTACCGCCCAGCTTCTGGAAACGGCTCGGCTCGCGCAGGTATTCAACCAACTCACCCACTTCTTCTTTCGCTTCGTCGCAGCCTGCAACATCGGCGAAAGTGGTCTTAATCTGGTCTTCGGTGAGCATGCGCGCCTTACTTTTGCCGAACGACATGGCACCTTTGCCACCGCCGCCCTGCATCTGGCGCATAAAGAAAATCCAGACCCCAATCAACAGCAGCATTGGGAACCAGGAAATAAAGATAGAGGCCAACAGGCTCGGCTCTTCCGGCGGCTCACCAACCACTTTGACGTTTTTGGTCAAAAGGTTATCAAGCAGCTTAGGATCGTTTACCGGGATGTAAGTCGTGTATCGGTTACTATCTTTCTTGGTAACGTTGATTTCACGTCCGTTGATACGCGCTTCGCGAACCTGGTCCTGATTGACTTCTTGCAGGAAGGTAGAGTAATCCACCCTACGGCCATTTGACTCGCTGGGCCCAAAGCTCTGGAACACCGTCATCAGCACAACTGCGATGACCAGCCAGAGTATTAGGTTTTTCGCCATGTCACTCAAGGGATTAACCTCATATTACAACTGTGTTAAAAACAGCGTCAGGATACTATATCTCCATCTTCTTTCAAGCAGACCAGCAGGCCAGCATGATGTCCATTGGTTATAGTTTACGCCCGGTCGCTACAATATACACTTCACGTGAACGCGCACGCGAAGAGTCCGGCTTACGAACTTTCACCTTCGTAAACAGGGAGCGAATTTCCCGCAGGTATTCATCGAAACCTTCGCCCTGAAACACCTTCACTAAAAAACTTCCACCCGGCGCCAGTACATCACGACACATTTCGAGCGCCAGCTCGACCAGATACATGGCTCGCGGGATATCTACCGCGGGCTGCCCACTCATATTTGGGGCCATATCTGACATGACAACTTGCACCTTACTTTCACCGACGCGTTCCAGCAGTGCTTTCATGACTAATTCATCACGAAAATCGCCCTGAAGGAAATCCACACCGACGATGGGATCCATAGGCAAAAGATCGCACGCGATAATACGACCATTCCCGCCAATCTGGCTTACCACATACTGCGACCATCCTCCGGGCGCAGCGCCAAGATCAACAACGGTCATTCCAGGCTTAAAAAGCTTGTCACTTTGCTGTATTTCATCAAGTTTAAACCAGGCACGAGAGCGGAGCCCTTTTTTCTGTGCCTGCTGAACATATTTATCGCTAAAGTGTTCCTGAAGCCAGCGACTGGAGCTGGCAGAACGCTTTTTACCTGTCATTTCACATTCCATCCGGGATCATCGCAGGCCACAGCGTAAAGAAAGCATGGCGCCTTGGCTATAGTAGGGAGATGGCGGTAGAATGAACCGTTTTCAATCCCAACGTAAGCAAAAATATACGATGAATCTGAGTACTAAACAAAAACAGCACCTCAAAGGTCTGGCACATCCGCTTAAGCCGGTCGTCATGCTTGGCGGAAATGGTTTGACCGAAGGGGTACTGGCCGAGATTGAACAAGCGCTTGTGCACCATGAGTTAATCAAGGTGAAAATCGCCGCGGAAGACCGCGAAACTAAAGCCCTGATCGTGGATGCCATCGTGCGGGAAACCGGTGCCTGTAATGTCCAGGTCATCGGTAAAACGCTCGTACTCTACCGTCCTGGTGAAGAGCGTAAAATCTCGCTTCCTCGCTAAGAAAACCCTTTCAGGCGGGCTTCTGGCCGCCTGCGACAGCGTATTCTTGCCGGAAAGCATGCAACATGCCATGCGCTCCGGGCTGTTAAAAGGCCGCATAGCGGCCTTTTTCTTATCTTTACAAAACGTTTATGGCAGCAAAAATGCGCAAATCAGAGATACTCGACGCTCACAATTTCGTATTCTACTTCGCCGCCAGGCGTTTTAATCACCACCACATCGTCCACTTCTTTGCCAATCAGACCACGCGCAATCGGTGAATTTACAGAAAGCAGATTTTGCTTAATATCCGCCTCATCATCACCCACAATGCGATAGGTTTGTTCTTCTTCACTATCAAGATTCAAAATCTTAACGGTGGCGCCAAAAATAACGCGGCCATTATTCGGCATTTTTGTCACATCAATGACCTGCGCGTTGGAAAGTTTTCCTTCGATATCCTTGATACGACCTTCGCAAAAGCCCTGCTGTTCGCGCGCGGCGTGATATTCGGCGTTTTCTTTCAGGTCACCGTGTTCACGCGCTTCGGCAATGGCCGCGATTATCTCAGGACGGCGGACGGATTTAAGGTGCTCCAGCTCTTCGCGAAGTTTTTCAGCACCACGTAAGGTCATCGGAATAGGTTGCATTTGTTATACCTCTTAAACTGTCCTGTTGAGAACTGCAATCCGCAGCTGGCATCAACGCCGGTCCGGTAAAGACATCAATTGCCGGACAAGAAACAAAAGAAAACTGCCCCGGGAACAAAGCCCCAGGTCAGGAATGATTTTTCATTTTGATACGCATTTTACCCCGAAGTTCCACGGGGGTCATCGTTTACTTTGCGGTACAAAGCGCCTTAGTATGACCGCTCGTTTCCCAGACGTAACTGCGAGTTTTATGCGATTTTCCCGTTTTATCATCGGATTGACCAGCATTTTCACCCTGAGCGCCCAGGCCGCCAGCGTGGACGAATACATTACACAACTCCCGGCAGGCGCTAACCTTGCGCTACTGGTACAAAAAGTGGGCGCACAAAGCCCGATCGTAGACTATCACGGCCAGCAAATGGCATTGCCGGCCAGTACTCAGAAAGTGATTACCGCACTTGCCGCTCTGTTGCAGCTGGGACCGGATTATCGCTTCACCACCACGCTGGAACGTAAGGGAAACGTTAAAGATGGCGTGCTGGAAGGCGATTTAATTGCCCGTTTCACCGGCGATCCGACGCTTAAGCGTCAAAATATCCGTAACATGGTGACAGAGCTAAAAAAGTCCGGCGTACAGCAAATCAAGGGTAATATCCTGATAGATACGTCTGCTTTTGCCAGCCACGATAAAGCCCCCGGCTGGCCGTGGAACGACATGACCCAGTGCTTTAGCGCTCCACCCTCTGCTGCCATTATTGACCGTAACTGTTTTTCGGTTTCACTGTACAGTGCCCAGCAGCAGAATGAGCCAGCCTTCGTGCGTATTGCGTCTTATTACCCGGTCACAGTGTTCAGTCAGGTACGCACTTTACCGCGCGGCTCTGCCGAAGGCCGTTATTGCGAACTGGATGTGGTAGTCGGTGACCTCAATCGCTACACCCTTACCGGTTGTCTGAGCCAGCGCAACGACCCGCTGCCGCTTGCCTTTGCCATACAAGACGGGGCTGGTTATGCAGGCGCGATTATCAGAGACGAGCTTAAACAGGCCAATATCAGCTATAGCGGCACAACGCTTCGCCAGACGCAGGTCTCCGAGCCTGGAACGGTTATCGCCAGTACCCAGTCTCCCCCACTGCATGATTTACTGCGCATCATGCTCAAAAAATCAGACAACATGATAGCTGATACCGTTTTTCGCACCATTGGCCGTCAGTTTTACGGCGTGCCAGGCACATGGCGCGCGGGCTCAGACGCCGTGCGTCAACTGCTGCGCCAGAAAGCAGGCGTAGACCTTGGCAATACTATCGTGGCGGATGGCTCAGGCCTTTCGCGCCATAACCTGATTTCTCCAGCGACAATGATGCAGGTATTACAGTACATTGCCGCCAACGACAGCCAGCTTAACTTCATTTCTATGCTGCCTCTGGCAGGGCATGACGGTTCCCTGCAATACCGTGCAGGTCTGGACCAGGCAGGCGTTAATGGAAAGGTATCGGCGAAGACAGGTTCGCTACAGGGCGTCTATAATTTGGCTGGCTTTTTAACCACAGCCAGCGGTCAACGAGTGGCCTTTGTGCAGTATCTTTCTGGCTACGCGGTGGAACCGGCGGATCAACGTAACCGGCGCGTGCCGCTGGCGCGCTTCGAGAGCCGCCTTTACAAGGATCTTTATAACAACAACTGACCCTATGAAACTACTCATTGTTGAAGATGATTTACTGCTGCGTGAAGGGCTGGCGAAAGCGCTCAGTAATGAAGGCTACGCCTGGGACTGTGCCTCAACCGCCGCTGAGGCCGATGCGCTTATGCAGAGCGGTGAATATGGTTTGACGATACTCGATCTCGGGTTGCCGGATCGCGATGGCGCTACGCTGCTTACCCAGTGGCGTCGACGCGGCCTCAAACAACCGGTATTGATCCTGACCGCGCGCGATTCGCTCGAAGATCGCGTTGCCGGGCTTGATGCTGGTGCGGACGACTATCTGGTTAAACCCTTTGCGCTGGCCGAACTCCAGGCACGGGTGCGAGCGCTGATACGTCGCGGTCAGGGCCACAGCGATAATCTGCTACAGTTGGATGATATCAACCTCAATCTGGAAACCCATCAGGTATGGCAGCAAGGGCAGCCTGTTGAAGTCACCCCGAAAGAGTTTGCCCTGTTGAGCCGTCTTATCATGCGGGCCGGTCAAAACGTCCATCGTGAAACGCTGCAACAGGATCTGTATAGCTGGCAGGACGATCCGGGCTCTAATACGCTCGAAGTGCATATTCACAATTTGCGCCGCAAGCTGGGTAAGGACAGGATCAAAACCGTACGCGGCGTCGGCTATCGGCTGGAGAAGCTGCTGTGAATAGCATGCGTAAGCGCCTGATGCTGATGCTGGCGACGATTCTCTTGTTTTTTCAACTCGTCAGCGTCATCTGGCTTTGGCACGAAAGCCAGGAGCAAATTGGTTTTCTGGTTAACGAAACATTGTCTGCCAAGGCGCGAAACGAGCGTGTTGAAAAAGAGATCCGTGAGGCAATCGCCTCCCTGCTGGTCCCTTCGCTGGTGATGGTTGGCTTTACGCTGTTCTTTTCTTTCTGGGCCATCACCTGGATTACGCGCCCGCTTAACCGCCTGCGCTCAAGCCTTGCCAGCCGCTCGGCCGATAACCTTACACCTCTGCCAATGTATTCTCCCATGGAAGAAGTGGCTGCAGTTACCCTCAGCATTAACCAGCTGTTATCCCGTCTTGAGCATACGATTCAGCAAGAACGCCTCTTCACCGCTGACGCCGCCCACGAGCTGCGCACACCGCTTGCCGGTATTCGTTTGCATCTGGAACTGATAGAACAAAGCGGTGTACCGCAGGCCGGACAACTGATTGAACGCATCGACAGACTGATGCATACCGTTGAACAACTCCTTATGCTGTCACGCGCCGGACACGCGCTCGCAAGTGGGCACTACACGACTGCCAGCTGGACGCAGGCAATTATTGCACCGTTGAAAATGGAACTGGAGGAAATGGCAGGTCTGCGCGGTCAGCGGATAACCTGGCCACAGGAAGCAGTACTCAGCGTGCAGGGCGATGCGGTTTTGTTGCGACTGATGCTGCGTAACCTGCTGGAAAACGCGTCACGTTACAGCCCAGAAAACAGCACAATTGAGGTGCGCCTTGGCAAAGAGGAGGACGGCGTACGTCTGAGCGTACTCGACAGCGGCCCTGGCATTGATGAAACGCAGCGACTTAGCCTGTTAGATCCCTTCCGCCGCATGGACCAACGTTACGGCGGCGTCGGGCTGGGGTTAAGCATTGTGCAACGTATCGTTCAATTGCACCATGGCAAGCTTCATCTGGAAAATCGTACCGGTGAAAGCGGCCTGGATGCCGGATGCTGGTTACCAGACACCATGAGTCAATAAACCACGCCTTCAGGCTAACGGGCACGACGTTATAACGCGGCTTCGTCGTTCATTTCAGGTCAGATCGGTTAACGCTGGCCTGCATGTTCATGCCCAACGATCTGAAGCACACAAATAAAAACCCCCGCAAGCAGCAGGGGTTTCAGGCGACTGACTTAGCGCTTATAGATGAATTCGACACCTTCTTCGTCGTCTTCATCCCAGTCGTCGTCCCAGTCTTCATCTTCTTCTGCGGCAACCTGGGCTTCTTCGAGCTGCTGGCGATGATAGTCATCCCACATGAATTCGACTTTTTCAGGCTGCTTCGCGTCTTCTTCTTTCTGCAGCGGGTTTTCAATGATGAAATTCATCACGTCCCAGCACAGCGCATTAACGCCAACCTGGCTTGCCGCTGAAATCAGATAGTGCTTGCCTTCCCAGCCCAGCGCATCAGCGATTTCTTTCGCTTTCGCTTGCGCCTCTTCACGGTCCATCAGATCGATTTTATTAAATACCAGCCAGCGCGGCTTTTCAGCCAACTTGCTGCTGTATTTTTCCAGCTCGCCGACGATGATCCGCGCGTTTTCCACTGGATCCGATCCGTCAATAGGTGCCAGATCGATAAGATGCAACAGCACACGACAACGCTCCAGGTGCTTGAGAAAGCGGATCCCAAGCCCGGCACCGTCGGCTGCGCCTTCGATAAGCCCTGGGATATCGGCAACCACAAAGCTCTTCTCATTATCCATACGCACAACGCCAAGACTCGGCACCAGCGTGGTGAACGGATAGTCCGCCACTTTCGGCTTAGCGGCCGACACCGCACGAATGAACGTCGATTTACCGGCATTCGGCAAGCCCAGCATGCCAACGTCAGCCAGCAGCATCAGCTCCAGCAACAGGTCGCGCTTGTCACCCGGCGTTCCCATCGTTTTCTGACGCGGCGTGCGGTTTACAGAAGATTTAAAACGGGTATTGCCCAGACCGTGCCAACCGCCCTTCGCAACCATCAAACGCTGGCCGTGGCGCGTCAGGTCACCCATCGTTTCACCTGTGCCCTGGTCAATTACGCGCGTTCCTTGCGGTACTTTAATTGTGACGTCTTTGCCCCGTTTGCCGGTACAGTCACGGCTCTGGCCGTTCTGTCCGCGTTCAGCGCGAAAGGATTTCTCAAAACGGTAATCGATTAGTGTATTGAGGTTCTCATCCGCCTCACGCCACCCATCACCGCCGTCACCACCGTCACCACCGTCAGGGCCGCCCTTAGGAATGTATTTTTCGCGGCGAAAGCTCACGCAGCCATTGCCGCCATCCCCTGCTACCACCAGGATCGACGCTTCATCAACAAACTTCATCTTACTCTCCGTAAATCATTCGCCCGAATGGGGCACGGCCACAATCGTTTTATCTTTGCGCCAGCGTCCCCACAGGCGGTGGCCGATAGCGGAATACATTGCCCCCGATACCACCACAAGTGCGCCAAAAAGCGCCAGCAGATTTAGCATTGGTCTGGCAAAAATTTCGGGCCAGGCAAGCGACAGCACATCAGAAAACAACAGCGTAAACAGCGGCGTGAGTGTAATCAATGCACTCACCTGCGCCGCCTGCCAGCGTGCCATTGCCTCTGCCAGTGCGCCGTACCCTACCAACGTATTGAGGCCGCAAAAAATCAGGCAGGCCAGTTGCCAACGGTCAAGCTGCATGACGACCGCTGGCTTCGCCAACGGCAGCAGCGCTATAGTACATAAAGTGTACAGCAAAAAGAGGATCTGCGGCGATGCAAGACGGCGCAATAATATCTTCTGCGCGACCCCGTAGCTGACCCAGACGCAGGCCGCGCCCACGCCAAAAATAACGCCCCAGGTGTAATCCGTCAGACGGGTAAATATCTCAACCAGACTGGCGTTAAAAAACATCACCAGGCCACACAGCAGCATGATGGCCCCGATGACCTGGGTACCACGCATGCGCTCTTTAAGGATAAGCACGCTGGCTACCATCATCCCCACCGGCGATAACTGGCCAATCACCTGTGAGGCCGTGGGACTTAAATATTGCAGGGAGGAACTGAACAGCAGGAAGTTACCAAAAAGCCCTGCAGTCGCAATGATAAGCAGAATCAACCAGCGCGGCTTGCGAAACATATTGAGCGGCGGCAAACGGCGCTTAAACGCAAGAATAAGCCCAAGCCCAACGCTTGCCATCAGGAAGCGATAAAACACCACCGTGGGCGGCTCCATGACTGTCAGCACCTGCTTCATGGCAATAGGTAACGCGCCCCAACACATCGCTGTAATGAGCGCCAGAACAATGCCAATACTCGCCTGCTGTTTCACACATCTGCTCCCGCAATAAATTCTCCGGCTTCAGAATATAAAAAGCCCCGCACTGGTGCGGGGCTCCTTGTCCGTTACCGGGACTCGAAAAACTTATTCAGCAACGATGCTGACAAATTTACGGTTTTTCGGGCCTTTCACTTCGAACTTGACTTTACCGTCAGCCAAAGCGAACCGAGTGTGGGCCCTGCCGAGGCCTACTTTGCTACCAGCGTGGAATTTGGTGCCACGCTGACGAACGATGATGCTACCCGCCAGAACTGCTTCACCGCCGAAACGTTTTACGCCCAGGCGTTTTGCTTCTGAATCGCGACCGTTACGAGTTGAGCCGCCAGCCTTTTTGTGTGCCATGTTAGTCTGCTCCCCTTACGCGCTGATGCCAGTGATTTTCACATCAGTGAACCACTGACGATGGCCCTGCTGCTTACGATGGTGTTTACGACGACGAAACTTAACGATTTTAATTTTCTCGCCACGACCGTGAGCAACGATTTCAGCTTTGATTACGCCGCCATCAACGAAAGGAACGCCGATTTTGACATCTTCGC
>JALAGK010000035.1 GCA_022712475.1 Enterobacteriaceae bacterium | reverse complement strand
TGGCCCGGCAGACTTTCGTTCACTGTCAGGCAGTGCTGGCCCAGCGTTTGGGTAAAATCGAGTTCCAGCATGGCTTATCCTCCCACTCGCTGGCGACTTTTACGCGCCAGCCATTCAGACACCAGCAGCGACGCCAGCGCCAGCACAATGGATATCACACACAAGCGCGCCGCCGCACTTTCACCGCCCGGCATCTGAATGAGGGTATACATGGCTGAAGGGATAGTGCGGGTTTCTCCTGGGATATTAGAAACAAAAGTAATAGTGGCACCAAACTCGCCAAGCGAGCGGGCAAACGCCAGTACGGTGCCAACAATAATCCCTGGTAGCGTTAGCGGCAGCGTTATGGTGCAGAACACGCGCCAGCGCCCGGCACCCAGTGTGCGAGCGGCTTGCTCAAGCTTGATATCCACGGCTTCGAGCGCAAGACGAATTGCACGCACCATCAGCGGAAACGACATCACGGCAGCAGCCAGCACCGCACCGCGCCAACTGAAGGCGAAACTGATGCCAAACCAGTCATAGAGCCAGCTGCCAACTACGCCACGCCGCCCCAAAACCACCAAAAGCAGGTAGCCCACCACCACCGGAGGTAGCACCAACGTCAGATGGATAATGCTGTCCAGTAATGCCTTGCCAGGAAAGCGGCAACGTACCAGTACCCAGGCAAAAAGGACTCCGAACGGGAGACTAACCAGTACTGCAAGTGTAGAGACTCGCAGGCTTAATAACACTGCCTGCCATTCGGGATCGCTTAATATCATGACTTGGTTGTAAATCCGTAACGTTTAAACACAGCGGCAGCTTCAGGCCCCTTCAGGTAATGGTAGAAACCTTCCACCGTCGCGTTCTGATGGCCTTTGACCACCGCCATCGGATATTCCACTTTTTTATGGGAATCTTCAGGGAATGTTGCCACTACTTTTACCCCTTTGCTGGCAACGGCGTCAGAGCCGTACACAATGCCGAGCGGCGCTTCCGCACGCTCAACCAGCGACAGGGCAACACGTACATCTTCAGCCGGTGCCAGTTTCGGCTCAAGCGTATTCCATACCCCCAGCTTTGTCAGTGCCTCTTTGGCGTAAATACCTGCCGGAACGTGGTCCGGATTGCCGGTTGCCAGACGCCCGTCTTTGAGCAATGCCAACCAGTCGGTTTTGTCGCTAAGGGTAAAAGCCGCCTGCTCGCTTGCCACTGGCGCCACAACCACAAGGCTGTTCGTCAGCAGATTAACCCGCGTAGCGGCCTGGACAGCGGCTTTCTCAACGGCGTAATCCATCCATTTCTGGTCAGCAGAGATAAACAAGTCGGCTGGCGCGCCAGCTTCAATCTGACGTGCCAGCGTGGAAGACGACGCAAACGAGGACACCACCTCGACCTGCTTTTCCTTTTTGTACTGACTGGCGATGTCCTGCAGTGCGTTAGTTAATGACGCCGCTGCAAAGACGGTAATTTTGTCAGCCGCAACCACCTGACCTGCGACACTGATTGTTAACGCTGCGCCCAGCACAACACGTCCCCATGAACTTGCCATTGTTTCTCTCCCACCTCATCGTTATGTACGCTGAAATATAACGAGAGAGCCACTGATTTCCCAGTAGTATCGGCAAGTTTTTCGGGGACTTTAGTAGAAAAGACAAAACGCCCGCGAATGCGGGCGTTAGAATGGATTAGCGCTGCTGTTTTGCGCGGTCGTTGTGACCTACGCCGGAGAACAGGTTGAACAACTCTCCCAGGCCATAGATAAGACCAAGGATTATCGCCATCATCACAGGCACCATGACCACAGCGAACAGCAGACTTTTCAATAATTCGAACATGATTGCCTCCAGCAAATTCTAAGCCGTTATTCTAACGGCATCGGCGCAAAAAGCATTGCCTTTTGTGCGCCTGCAATGCGTAAAATACGCCCTTTCCCATAGCAGGATAACGTTATGCAGGCTGAAATTCTGTTAACGCTGAAGCTCCAGGACCGGCTTTTCGCCGACCCCAGACGTATAGCGTTACTCAAACAAATAGACCACACAGGCTCGATAAGCCAGGGCGCAAAACTTGCTGGCATCAGCTACAAAAGTGCCTGGGATGCCATCAATGACATGAACCAGCTTACCGATCAGACGCTGGTTGAGCGTGCTACCGGTGGCAAAGGTGGTGGTGGCGCGCACCTTACGCCATACGGCTATCGGCTGATTCAGCTTTACGACCTGCTGGCGCAGATTCAACAAAAAGCCTTTAACGTGCTGCGTGATGATACGCTGCCGCTCGACAGCCTGCTGGCGGCCATTGCTCGTTTCTCTTTACAAACCAGCGCGCGTAATCAGCTATTTGGCTCTGTTGTGCGCCGCGACAGTGAACAGGTTCAGCAACATGTAGAAGTGCTGTTGGCTGACGGCCATACCCGCCTGAAAGCGGCGATAACCCGACAGAGCGGCGAGCGATTACAGCTGGACACCGATAAAGACGTACTGGTGCTGATTAAAGCGCCGTGGGTGTCGCTTACCCGCGAAGCGGTAAAAGCACAGGGCGCCGATAATCAACTGCGCGGCGTGATTACCCATGTTGAAAGTGACGACCACCAGAGCGAGGTGCTGGTGATGCTGCCGGATGGGCAGACGCTGTGCGCCACCGTTCCCGCCCCCCAGGCACAGGCGGAGAACTTTGCGCCAGGTGATGAAGTGACAGCATTTTTTAACGCCGATCGCGTAATCATCGCCACACTGTGCTGAATCTCGTCGCCCCATTGACATGGGTCGACGCA
>JALAGK010000368.1 GCA_022712475.1 Enterobacteriaceae bacterium | reverse complement strand
TCTCCAGACACAGGCCAAAATCCTGTTGCAGGCACTGCCAAACCTCTTGTACTGAAAGCATTTTTTCAGTTTCACGCCCGTCCGGGGCACGGCGAGTAAGCCGGTGGTTGAGCAGTCGCAGTTGCCCGCCATCAGCAAGCCACAGGCTTGCCATCAGACGGTGGCGAAAATGTGAATCCGGCCAGGTGGCAACAAAGTGGTTCGCCATCAGGTCGTCGCTGAAATACGGGTGAACGTCGTCAAAGAGATAGAGTTGTTGCCAGGCATCACGCTGCCAGGCACAAAGCAACCAGCCTTCTGGCACCTGCTCCAGCCGATATAACCCGTGTGCGGTACGCTGTTCCAGCCCGGCGCACATCCGCAGCGGCGTACTGATGCTCGCGCCGCCAAAACCCACATCGGCAAGCCAGACTTCATTATCAATCGTCACTTGCATCATGCGGTGGGTACGCGGCGGCATGGTCTGCGGGTTAGCAATCAACACCCGTGCGGCCAGGCTTTCTACGCTAAATCCAATCTCTTGTAGCACGTGCTGGAAAAGGCCGTTTTGCTCGTAACACCAGCCGCCCCGTTTTGCGTGTACCAGCTTGGCGAACAGTGAGTCGGGATCAATCGCCGGCGTGCGCCTGAGCAAGGCGTCGAGGTTTTCAAAAGCAATGGTACAGGCATGGCGCAGATGTAGCTCGCGTAGCGTCGGCAATGTAGGCTCTGGCACGCCGTGTGGCCAGCCGATACGGGTCAGATATTCATCCAGACTGAAAACCATTGATTTCTCCGTTACAGCAGGTCGTTGCGAGCCAGTACGCCACCAAGCTCGGGCAGTGCGCGCATACGCTGCACAATATCGTAAAGTTTTGGTGTGTTGGCGATGAACCAGGCTTCGCCTGGACGCCAGCGTACCATGACCGGCCAGTAGGCATCGAGCAGTGTCATGCGCTCACCGCACGTCCACTCACCTTTCGTGAGTTGGTTCTCAAGCCACTGATACAGCCTGTTGCGATGGCCATCGACGCGTTCGCGCAATTGCAGCTGTGGTCCTTCACCGTCAAGCCAGCGATCGGGATGATCGCTGTAGGAAAATGAAGGGTAAAGATTGGCATTAAGCCAGATAAGCAGGCGTTGAAAGCGCAGCCGCGCGGACGTACCAATGTCGGGCGCCAGATCCGGGCAGCGGTCGAGCAGCAGCAGTGCCAGTGCTGCCGTTTCCGTTAGTATTTCATCATGTACCGTTTTAAGCACAGGAATCTGGCACAGGGGATTAAGTGCGCGGATTTGTTCACGCTGGGGGCCTGGCTGGTCAAACCCTTCCACATTCACAAACTGATATTCTTCACCTGCAAGTGTCAGCATGATTTCGCTGATGGCCGAGCCCCAGCCTGGCACGCCGTAAAGCATAAACATGGTTGCCTCCGTTAATCACGCGGGCGCTTTCGCGCCCGCCAGAGTTACTGCGCGCGACTTACGCGCCACACCGCGTTGCCGGCATCATCTGCAATTAACAATGCACCCTGATTGTCCTGAGCCAGGCCCACTGGCAGACCGCGTACCGATTTCTCGTCATCCGACAAAAAGCCGGTAACCACAGGTTTGGGCTCGCCGACCGGTTTGCCATTCTCAAAGGCAACCCATACCACCTGATAGCCGTTAAGCGGCGTGCGGTTCCAGCTGCCGTGCTCGCTGATAAACGCTCCGCCGCGATACTGCGGCATGCTGTTGCCGGTGTAGAACAACAAACCGAGCGGTGCCACATGTGAACTTAAGGCGTAATCCGGCTTCACCGCCTTCGCAACCAGGTCCGGGCGCGACGGCTTCACGCGCACATCCACATGCTGACCATAGTAGCTGTACGGCCAACCGTAAAACGCGCCGTCCTGAACCGATGTCATGTAATCAGGCACCAGATCCGAGCCTATCTCATCACGTTCGTTCACTATCGCCCATAGTTTGCCGGTTTGCGGCTCCCACTGTAGTCCGGTTGGGTTACGCAGGCCACTTGCGAAAATCCGGCTGGCGCCACTGACGGTATCAACCTCAAGGACTGCCGCACGACGGTATTCCGCCTCAATACCGTTTTCAGTAATGTTGCTGTTAGAGCCAACGCCCACGTACAGTTTGCTCCCATCCGGGCTTGCCAGCAGGGCTTTAGTCCAGTGGTGGTTGATACCTCCCGGTAAATCCGCAAGCTCCCTGCCCGGTGCAGTGATACGTGTCTGGCCCGACTGATAGGGATATGCCATCAGCCTGTCGGCATTGGCAACATACAGCGTATTGCCGATAAGCTGCACGCCAAACGGTGAGTAGAGATTTTCCAGCAAGATGTGTTTTTCGAAACGGCCATCCGCCTGCGGGCGCAGCAGCGTGATACGGTTACCGCCAGGCCCGCCCTTACCTGACGCCTTCTGTACTACCCCCATTATTAGCTGTTTGGGCCGACTCGTTGGTTTGGGTGGTCCGTTAGCCTCCACAACCAGCACATCGCCGTTTGGCAGCGTGTAAAGCTGGCGCGGGTGGAGCAGATTATCTGCCACTTTTTCTATCTTCAACCCTTGGGGCACCGTTGGCGTTTCCCCCGTTTTCCAGGGCTCACCTTTTGGTACTTGCATTGGCGGCAGCAGGAAGTTTTGCGCTTTTGGCAGTTCAGGGTTTGGACCAACCTGCTTCATGGGGTCAAGCGTTGCTCCGTCGTCACACCCTGCCAGCGCCAGGGTGAGACACATCATCAGCAGTGATTTTTTCATGGATTTTCCCTCACACACGGTCGCGCAGCGCCTGCTGCAGATTGGCAATGACAAGCACAATGACTGTCAGCGCAGACAGAATGACGCCAGAAGGTACTACCGCCCAGGCGTCACGGCTGTGAATGAAGGCGTTGAAAATAGCCAGTACAACGGCAATCAGATAAGCCCAGAAGTGAATTTTTACCGCCGAACTCTGAGGATATGAACCGGTTATCCATACCTGTACCAGATTGATAAGACGCGGGATAACCGCCAGAAAAAGTCCGAAGGCAATAAGCCAACTGGCGGCCTGAGTCCAGAAAATCTCCTGGCTGTAGAGATAAATAATGTCAAACACCAGGGCTGCAGCAAAAAAGCCGATGGGTAAGGGGTTCAGCAGCTCATAGACCGCCACAGCCAGCACCGAGCGACGCCCAGAGGTATAAGCGTTCATTCACAGTCTCCTTGAGTTAAAGGGCCGCGCCTGCAACGTGCGGGCGACGTATTGCCTGTGAAAGCGTAGTCAACCACAGCGTTAAACGGCGGGAAAAAGCCGCTTTAACGGTAGATTTCCTCCAGTCGTTGCCAGCAGGCCTGGTGTTCGGCATCAATTTGCTGGCGGGCAAAATCGCTAAACAGCGTTAATGCCGTAGCACGATGGCGCCCCATCGGCGCCTGAATTTGTAAAGAGCGCTGGCTGAGCGTGTCGTTATTGATAGCCAGCAGGCACAACTCGCCCTGGCTTGCACGCCAGAGCACGCTGAAATGACTGCAAACGCTCATACCCTGGGGCGTGGTGAGCGTAAAGGCATACTGTGCTGAAAAACGGTTGGTGCTGAGCGTTGGCTCCAGAAACACCCCTGCTGAACGGCAACTGAGATCGAACAACTGCCGCAGCGTGGAGTCAGGCTCGGGCAGCACCAGTGGATAACGCTGGAGCGCTTCAATATGCACCCGCTTTCCCACCAATGGATGTCCCGGCGCAGTCAACAACAGCACCGGCGCAGGCCAGGTAGCAAGAATATCCACTTCGCGCTCGGGCGCGAGACAAAACTGAAAGGCAAGATCGCAACTGCCATTGCGCACCCACTGTGCAACCTGCATGGCACTGCCAACCTGCAAATCAAACGTCACGCCCGGATGCTGTTGCCGAAAGCGGGCGATAAGCCCTGGCAATAGATCAAAAGCCAGCCCATCAGTACAGGCAATACGCATCAATACCCGACGAATCGCCGTAAGCCCCTGAATCTGTGCTACAGCGTGGTCCATGTCTGAGAGCGTTTTACGCACATGGTTTTCCAGAATCCGTCCGGCATCGGTCAGCTCCATACCGCGTGCGTGGCGGGTAAATAACGCAACACCCAGGCGTGTTTCCAGGCGCTGTATCTGGCGGCTGATGGCTGAGGTGGCGACATAAAGCTGTTGGCTGGCCGCGCTCAGAGAACCGCACCCGGCGACGGTAAGAAAATAACGTAATTCCGTGTTAATCATGGCATTGCGCTTGGTTCGTGCCTCCCGCGGTATATATACGGCAATGCTAGGTTGCAAT
>JALAGK010000367.1 GCA_022712475.1 Enterobacteriaceae bacterium | reverse complement strand
GTATACCCGTGGAGCCTGTGGGCCAGCAAAAATCGGCAAATAGGCGTTTTTGCCGGTATCAGCATGGTTATCGCGGCCATTGGCCTTACGGGAGCCGTTGTCTTCTTTAGCTACAGCATTCTGGTTGCGATGGGATTTTTGTGTCTTGCCGCTATCGGGATTTACACCGCTGTCCCCTGCTTTTTGTCGATGCCGGCCAATATTTCAACCGGTGCGGCTGCCGCAGCAGGTTTGGCGGTAGTGAGCAGTATTGGGAATATTGGAGGTTTTGTCGCGCCATGGGTCGTAGGCCTACTTAAAGATATCAGCAGCAGCAATACACCGGGCCTGCTGTTTCTGGCACTGAGTCTGCTGCTGACCGGTTTACTGTGCATTTTCTACTGCGCAAAGCAGCGTGAAGGTGTGATTCATTCCTGACGTCATTGTTAAAAAGAGGTGTTGATGATGGGCAATCTTGCAGGTAAGCGCGTATTTATTACGGGCGCAGAACAAGGCATTGGCAAAGCGACCGCCACCCGGTTAATCAAGGCAGGCTGTGACATTTTTATCCACTACCACAGTGGTGAAGACGGGCCGAAAGAGCTGGTCGCACTTGCCCATGCTTCAGGACAAAAGGCCGATTATTGTTATGGCGACCTTACCTCTATTGAAGACACCAGACACTGTGTCACCAAAGCGGCGCAACTGCTCGGCGGTATTGATATTCTGGTCAATAACGTTGGCGGTATTGTGGGCCGTAAATGGTTGGGTGAAATAGATACTCCATTCTGGCATAAGGTTATTGATGTCAATATGACCACTATGCTCAATGTCACTCAAGCCGCATTGCCTTATCTTAAGGCCGCGCATGATGGTGCCAGTATTATTAATCTCGCCTCGCTAGCCGGGCGTGCCGGTGGCCATTCTGGTTCATTAGTCTATTCCACCACCAAAGGTGCCATCCTGACCTGGACACGTTCTCTGGCCGCTGAACTGGGTGAATACGGTATTCGCGTCAATGCCGTGGCGCCTGGGCTTATTCTTGGCACCCGCTTTCATGAGCGTCATACCACTGCGGCGTCGGCCGAGGAAACGGTGCGAGGCATTCCACTTGGACGCGCTGGCAATCCTGATGATGTCGCCAGAGCCATTACCTTCCTGGCGTCTGAGTATGATGGCTTTATCTCCGGGGCAACCATTGATATTAACGGCGGTATCTATCGGATGTAACACAGTAGCAGTGCATTCAGAGGTTCATTATGCTTAAAACTGAAATTATCCATCCGCCGCTCCTTAATGCTCTGGCCAGATGCGGTCATAAAACGCAGATTCTGATTGCGGATGCAAACTATGGTTTTGCCGGTAATGTCGCTGAAGAAACAGAAATTATCTGGCTCAATTTGTCTGCGGGAACGGTCGCTGCCCCATTGCTGCTTGAGAAAATCCTGGCTGTTATCAACGTAGAGAAAGCCACCATGATGGCCTGGCCAGCAGATGTACAGAATACTATCGCCAGCGAATACGGTGCGTTATTACCCGGCACTTGCCAGATGGAATATCTTGAGCGGGAGGCTTTTTATTCGCGTGTAAAATCACCCTTAACGATGCTGGTTATTGCCAGTGGCGAGACCCGATTATTTGCGAATGTATTGTTAACAGTTGCGCCGGTTATCACCGCTCAGGCAAATCCGACGAAGACGCTTTAATGACGCTTTCCCGCTATGGAATAGCATAAAAAAACCGGTACCACAGGGCACCGGTTTTATAAAACCAGGCGTGTTGCCTGGCCATTAGCGAGCCAGAATATTGTGCGCTATGGGTAAATAACGCAGCGAGAAATAAACCCGGCTCTTTCCACAGGCCGACGGCGTCGCCAATAGTGCATTAATTTCAGCGCTGGATTTTGGCTCAGCCCGGAATGTCTCTCCCGGTTGGCTTTTGAACAGCCCATAAACCACCCCTTCAGCCGCACCATCGTTGCAGTTTGCGCTGGCGTTCAGGTAAAGCTGGCTCTGCGCCGCGCTCAACGTCCCTACTCCGCTGCCATCCTGAATCCAGATATGAAGACCGGTGCTGTGCAACTGTTGCATGAAACGGGCATAGGCGTCTGGCTCCATGTTTCCGGCAAAAAAGCTGCTGATATAGACCGGCTTATCCGACATTTTATTAAGCCCGAGGCGGGTGTCGTTAAGCCATTTCAGCAGCGGCTGACGCCGTGCCTCGTTGCGCCAGTTATGGTCGTCAATTTCGGCGCTGATATACCACCCGTCGGGCGCTATGCCAGCGGCATCAAGCCAGTGCTGAAGTTGCTCCAGATCGTTCACGCGCAGTCGGTTGAGATAGTTTTCCAGCGCCAGTGCGGGTTGCTGCTGGCGTGTGAAAAAATCAGGGTCGGCGTACAGTCCGATGATTACCTTCAGACCTGCCTTGCGTGCGGCGGCGGTACGTTCAACCAGTTTCGCCGTTTCGCTGGCATCGGCAAAGGCATCACCATAGCGTGTCCACTGCAAAATCAGCGTATCAAAACCCTGCTTGCGTACCGATTGCATGAGCGATTGCCAGGACGCGTTGCTGACCTGACTGTCACGTAACTGCGGTTGCCAGAAGATACCCGTCATGGCAGCGGCACCCTGGCTTGCCAGCACCAGCGTGAGCAGTAAAAAACGCAGCAGATTCATTACCAGTGAACTCCCAGAGTAAGGAATGCGTTGTTTCGCTCGCCCGCATTCTGATTGATGGTGTTAAGCGTGCGCTGGTATTCCAGGCCCAGACTCACCTTATGCGGCCATGCATCATAACGCGTTTGCCCGCTCCAGATGTTCCAGCGTACGCCGACGCCAGCATATTCACCGCCGCGCGTACTGCCGTCGCGATAGCCGCTGATTTGCGCATGGGCATAAGGCTCAATGGTCTGGCCCTCGGCAATTTTCTGATGCCAGCTGGCGCGAT
The DNA here is from genome assembly GCA_022712475.1 of Enterobacteriaceae bacterium. Taxonomy (GTDB): domain Bacteria; phylum Pseudomonadota; class Gammaproteobacteria; order Enterobacterales; family Enterobacteriaceae; genus Tenebrionibacter. Next base: position 2,089 of record JALAGK010000367.1, on the reverse strand, counting down.
AATCGGCGGTCCAGGCCTGGTAGTCCTGGCGTACGTAATGGGCTGCGTCAAGATAGAGGTTTTGCGCAAACCAGCCCTGACCATTTGGGTGCCATTCGTCGCTATATTTGCCGTCGTTAAACAATGAAGTACTGGCCCGTAGCATGGTGTCAGACTGTCCATGGTTCCTGTCCAGCGGGGTTTGTTGTTCAAGGCTGAGAAAAAATACATAGTCGCGTAGCGGCTTCCAGCGCACGCCTGCGCCAAGCATGGGATCTTTGACTGGCAACATAATGCCGCTGTCGCCGGTATCGGCAAAGATTCTGCCATACAGAGAGACCGTATCACCCTCAAGCAGTACGTTACGCCCGGCACGGTAATCCAGTTCCAGCTGGCCGTAGCTACGGTAGCTCTGACTGGCTGACGTACCGCCAGGGATAGTGTTCGCGCTGCTGAGTGCGCCTGAACGCAGCCCTATAGTGCTGTCAAAGTTGATGGTCCAGCGGCGTGCGACATCTTCATGCAGACGCCGGAAGTTAAAGCGCTCCTGATTCTGCTGCGGTGTTAACGTGGTGACCTGCTCCTGCCGGTTAAGATCATCGACCACCATGCGGGCGTAACGTTGTGTCTGGGGGATATCGTCCAGTCGCTGATTCACATAGGCTAGCTGGCGCACAATGGCTGGGTCATCAGGTAGGCTACCGTACGCTTTTTCCAGTGCAGTACGCGAACCGGCGGCATCTCCGCTGTCCCATAGTGCGTAGCCCAACGCGGCCTGTGTGGCGCTGTTGTTAGGCTCACGCGCTAAGGCCTGGCGTAAATCATCGATCGCAGCCTGTGGTTGGCCTTGCTGGCGGTATATTTCTGCCCGGGAAGCGTAAGCGCGAGCCGTAGGTTCAATCGCGATAGCCCGGTTAAGGTCGGCCAGCGCCTGTTGTGGTTGCGCAGAGGAATAGCGTTGTGCGTGCAGCCACCAGTAATGTTCGGTGTTGTCCATACCACGGTTGTGTTCTTCCTGTAACCAGCTGTTAAGCGCTTGCCGCTCACCAGCTGCTTGTGCTGTATTTGCTGCGGCCATCAGGTCGTCATTACGCATATTCTCGGTCTTAATAGCGTGCCAGGCACGCATGGCGGTTGCGTAGTCCTGAACCTGGTAAGCCTGATAGGCGACGGCACGATGGTTGTCATCATTTGGCAGCTGTGTTTCGCTCTGGCGAAAGGCGTAGAGCGCCATCCCCGGAAGCGTTTCGCGCCAGCAGTTACCCAGCATGCTCCAGGCGGCGGCATCCAGTGTTGAAGGCATATCGCCAAGAAGCTTTTGGACCTGATTACAGTCAGTACTGACGCCAGGCAACCGGCTCTGCGCCAGACGCAGTTCTGCTGTGGGTAGCGGTTTGAGCAGGCGCGCTTTTTGCGCAGGCGTCAGTGCGTCCGGATGTGCTTGTGCCAGGGTAAACAGGCGCATTATCAGGGTATGTGCAGCGGGTGAATTGCCGGCGAAGGGATAGCGCTGTGCCAGTAACGTTGCCGCTTCCGGTGCTCGTCCGGCCTGAATCAACTGCCAGCTCAGCCGGTCCAGATTGGCAAGAGTTGGGTTCTCACGCCAGAACTGGCGCGCAAGGCGTAGTGTCTCGGCCGTGTTATGTGTGGCTTCGCTGAGAGTATAGCGCTCTTCGGGAAGTGCATCTGCGGGCAGGCTGTCGAGCAGACGTTGCGCGCCCGCATAGTTTTTCTCTTTCATCATCTGTGGCAAGGTGGCGCCTACGATGTAACGCTGGTTTTGCGCAAAGCGGGCATTATAACTCGCCAGGGCTGCCTGTGGATCGGCGCTGTAACGCCCTACCAGATAGAGCCAGCGTTGTTCCTGGGCGGCGCTGCTGAAGGTCGCAGGCGGTTTTGCCAGATAATCACGCAGGCGCGCCGTTTCACCGCGCTCGGCAAGTGATGCGGCATAGTCAATGCGCTCATCAGGCCGGTTGAACGTCCCCTTTGCCTGTAAATCCAGCAATTTATCATCAAGGTGTCCGGCAATCAGCACGTCAAACCACTGCCGTTGTTCTGCGGGCGTCAGGTTTTGCGCATTGCGGCTTAAAAGCGTATCGGCCAGTTG
>JALAGK010000034.1 GCA_022712475.1 Enterobacteriaceae bacterium | reverse complement strand
TTGCTGCACAGAGTGGGGCACTGATGGCGTCTGTGCTGCCAGTGCTCATCAACCTGGTGCTGGGCTTTATTGTCGGGGGGGTGGTGGTATTGATTGTAAACGGAATCAACCGCCTGCGTGGCAAAAGCGCGCATTAAAATTAAGAAAAAGCTGAACGCCGGAGTGAGCAAAACGCGTTTTTCCTGGCTACGCTGTAGTGGGTTTCCCACAGACTGAACAGGAGACACAAAGATGCTTTTTGTGATCAGTGATGAGGTCAGGCATAAAAACGGCGGTCAGCGCATGATTGTAACCGGGTTTGCCAACGGTATGGTGGAGTGTCGCTGGTATAACGGTTTTGCGGTCCAGCGTGAAGCGTTTCGCGAGGACGAGTTATACGCTGGCAAGCGTGAAAGCTGTGCTCAGGAGTGATGCCTGACGCCGACGTTCATTACCGTAGCTGGTGGCATATTACTGTGCCGCCAGCCATCTCTCTGTAACTTTCAGGCCTGTTGGCCAGGTCTTCCTGCCAGGTTTTTTAGTGGGTTATTGCCCCTGAAACACGCGGTCTGTTAAGAATTTTCTTGAGTATGTACGCTTTATGTCTGGCAAAATAGGGTCGGTGCATGAGTGTTTCAGGCTCAAACAGGCTTATCTGTTAAAGACGTATTCTTGAATATCAGGGAGAGCTGTCGTGTCTGCGGACCGAAATCAGCAACAAACTGGCCGTGTCAAAAACCCACACCGGGTAGTGAACATCTGCTTTCTTGTGGTGTTTATCTGCTCCACACTTCTGACCTGGCGCGAGATGGTGGTACTTGAACACGCCTATGTTTCGTCTCAGCGCAACACGCTGGATAATATTGCCACTGCACTCGATCGCCAGTTGCAACAAAGCATTGATAATCTGATTTTTTTTCGCAACACCATGCGTTACGCATTACAGTATCCCATTTCTACTGATAAATCGCGCAAGGCCATGGCAGAATTCGACGCCCTGCGACAACAGCCACACTGGCAGATTCGTCTGGATCCCGGCCGCAGCATGCCGTTAAGTGGTGTGTCAGATGATTTTGTCGGCGCTAATGCGCTGTTAGTGCGCGATGAAGCCACTATGCATAGCGAACTGAGTGCCGCGCTCGAGTTTAGCTATATTCTGGAACTCTCAGATACTCGTCGCGACCTTCAACGCCGTACCTATTATGTTTCGCGTGCCGGATATTACATTTCCAGCCTGCCGGGTAAAAATGATGACTCACTGATTGCCCGCTATGCACGCCAGGTCTCTCGTCCCTATTTTGCTCAGCACGATGATCGTACTAATCGCTCACGTGCTTTACGCTGGGAACATTCCTGGGATCCGACGCGCAATAAAGACCAGGTCATTACCGCCAGTGTACCGTTGGATTATCAGAATCGCTGGTATGGCGTGTTAGCGATGGACTTTACCATCCCCGCTATGAATAAATTTCTCGCCAGCGCGATGCCTGAAGAGGATGAAAGCACCATTTTACTGTATGACAATAAATTTAATGTTATTGCTTCTACCAAGCCGCAGAATGGCAGCCCTCAGTTTACCCAAAGCCAGTTTGCCGAAATTGCTCGCAGTATGGAGCTGAGTAATGAAGGCGAATTGCGCATGGACGGCAGCTTTGTGACCTGGGACAAGCTCAATACTTTTGATGGCGTACTGATAAAAGTCCATACCCTTGATGAAGGCGTTCGCGGTGAGTTTGGTCGCATTAGTATTGTGTTGCTTCTGCTCTGGCTGCTGTTTACGCTAATGCTGTTCGGCTCCTGGATAGTTATTCGCCGTCTGGTCAACGATATGATGTCGCTACAGTCGCGCCTGACATGGCGTGCCAATTACGACACGTTGACACGCCTGTTTAACCGTGGTGCATTTTTCGAACATGCACAGACGTTTGCGAAAGAATGTCGTATGCGCGCTCAGCCGTTCTCTGTCATTCAGCTCGATCTGGATCATTTCAAAAGCATCAACGACCGTTTTGGTCACGATGCAGGGGACCGGGTACTGAGCCATGCGGCAGGCATTATTAGCGGTTCATTACGTGGCGAAGATATTGCCGGGCGCGTTGGGGGCGAAGAGTTTTGTGTGGTACTGCCAGGGGCAACGATGGCTCAGGCTGGTGAAGTCGCCGAGCGTATCCGTGAGCGACTGAACGTGAAAGAACTGCTGATACGTAATGGCGATACGCTACACATCAGCGCCTCTTTTGGTGTCAGTTCCTCACAGGAAAGTGGTGATTACGACTTTGAGCATTTACAGAATGTGGCCGATGGGCGTTTGTATAAAGCGAAGCAGGGGGGCCGTAACCAGGTATGCAGTGACGGATGAGTGGTTGCGGGTTTTTCGCTGTGGTTGAGCTGGACTTGGTTATGGTCGTAATGGGTAGACAATAATCTTATTAGTGCGTTGACTTGTGGGCGGATGAGTAGGCCGTGGTAATGAGTAACAGAAGAACGCACTGTATTGGCCTTGTTTGATCCAGCCTGCGCAGGCGCAGAATGTATCGCTCAACCAGGCGTAAGCTATATCGACCAAGTCCAGTTTCGGAATATAATTCCAGTAATTAAATGTTATGCAGCATTATGGGCTTTGTGGGAATAATCTCAATATCACCCCGGTCTTACCCGTATGTAAAGTATAAAACTCCTTAAAAACCGGGTGATTAGCGGTGTTTTAGTTATTTGTCTCGCGGATTGGAATATGC
>JALAGK010000366.1 GCA_022712475.1 Enterobacteriaceae bacterium | reverse complement strand
GTTTTGCCGCACGTGAGACGACGCTTACGCCAGAAAATGAAGGCGGTGTCGTCAGCTGGTTTGGCCAACAGCGTGAGATGCTGACAAAAACGCGGCGTAGCCTGCTTGATGAAGTCACAGGAGAACGCTCTCGTTTTCGTTTGACGCCAGAAAAAAGTGTCGCCGACCGTTTTGAACCGTTAAGACGTCTGGGGTATCACCTGCAACAGGCACCGGCGGGCAGTAGCACCGACCCGTTAGGCAGTGCGTTTGAGAAGATATACAGCCAGTTGATCACACTGTCGACTTCCCTGCGCGCCGGGCAGATTTTGCCGCAAAACAGCGATTTTAGCCGCCTGCAAATTGATACCGCGCGTCAGCCGGAGCCAGTACGCAGTGTGATGATGGACTTGCTTTCAGTGGGGCAGGCCCAGAGTCTGCAACAAAGTAAGGAAAACCTGAGTAAAGGGGCATCTTCTATTGCCTCCGATCTGTGCCGCGGTGCGGTTAAGGGACGCTACCCTCTCAACCGCGCAGCCAGAGAAGAAATCGGCGTGGGCGATTTCAGTCGCCTGTTTGCACGCAGCGGCGCAATGCAAACGTTTTTTGATGAAAATCTTGCTCCCTATGTCGATACCAACGCGGCTAACTGGCGGGTGAAACCTGAAAGTGTCGGCGTGGTGCCCGCCAGTACGCTTGCGTCATTTGAAAATGCCGCACTTATCCGCGACACGTTTTTCGATGCCACCGGCAGGCTGTCTATGGAAATGATATTGCGACCGGTCAGCCTGTCTCCCTCAATTCTGGAGGCGGTGATGGACGTTGACGGGCAGGTGATTTCTTACAGTCACGGCTACAGCCAACCTGTACGTGTGACCTGGCCTGGCCCGAAAGGCGGGGTGTATATCCGTATTACGTTCAAAACCCAGGATGGTGCAATGAGAGCGGTTAGCTTTGACGGCCCCTGGGCTATTTTCAGAATGTATGACGCCAGTAACCCGGTGCGACGCAGTAGCAATAGTCGCGAGCTAACGATTGCAATGAATGCGGTAAGTGGTTTTTTCAAAATCGAGATGAGTTCGACGATGAAGGATTATCCGCTGTGGTCGAGGGCATTATCTCAGTTTTCATGCCCTGGAAATATTTAACGGTTAAAGAAGGAGCTTTTTATGTTAGATCCTAAAGTGCTGCACTCAGTGATGAACCAGAGTGCCAATCTTGGAAATAATGCCCAGAACGAATTGCAAAAGCCTTTTATCAAAGGCATGCAAAATATGGAAATGTCAGGTTCGCAGGCGGCCCGTAATATTATGAATACGGTTAACCAGTCATGCATGCAAATGATACAGGACATGAATAATGTCTTTAACGGATTACAGGATAATGTGGACGCGCACCAGAAAATGCAGCAGTCAGAAAAGCCGAAGGATTTTGACTCTGCAATGAATGACTTGCGTGAGAAACTCTCAACAGGGTTCCCTGAGGAGATGAAAAATATGTTTGATAAGATGCCAAAAATATAATCAGGGCGTGTTGTGATTCAGGGGCAAAGATTGCCCCTTTTTAGCGTGCTTTCCGGTAGTTATATTATCGGGCTGAACCGGCGGTATTGTAGTCATCTTCAGGTATTTCATGTAATGCGTTGTTGAACGCAGGTTATAAACATAAGAAAGTCCGCCGTAGTGGCGGACTTAAAAACACCAGAGTAACGCATCAGAAGCTCAGGCGTAATCCCAGGTGACCTGCGTAAGGCGTTTCAATATGCTGGCCTTTCTCATAGCTGACTTCCGCCCAGGCGGACCAGCTATCGTTCAGTTTTGCTGTCATACCCAAACCATATTTGCCGCTGGTGCCTGACATATCATTACTGAAATGCTCGGTCTGGTTAATAACCAGCGCGTTGTTCTTCATAAATTCATGACGAACGGCAAGACGCATATAAGGCTGGAGTGTAGCGCCATTGAGCAGTGTGATGTTTTTACCAAACGTCAGCCCCGCTTCACCTTTAAGTGACTGGGCGGCATCGGCTTTGACCGTCATTCCACTGTCAAACTGGTATTGCGTTTTGTCGCCAATGAACAAGGCGCTTTGCACATACGGCTCCACGAACCAGTTCCCAAACGTCATATATCTGCCAGCTTCTAACGAGAAACCACCGCCGAGCGTGTTGTCTTTTGCGTGAGTACGGCTACCGTTGAAACGCGGGCTGTTTTCCGTGTGAAAACGGTTTGCTTTGATAACTCCATCAACGTAGTAACCGTTATTGTGCAACCAGGTGGCGTAAAGACCCAGGCCGTAGCTGTTTACTTTGCCGTTAGCACTCGACGAGCTGAGCTCAGAGCGCGTAAAGGAGGCCATTGCACCCAACAGCAAGGCGCTGTTGCTCAGTGCAATGCGCTTATCTCCCCCCAGGATAACGCCATTGGTGTCCTGACGGTATCCAACGTGTTCGGTGGACATACGGTAACGGCTACTGATGTACTTACCCCATGCGGCACTATCGCTTTCACCGTTTTTGCGTACGTCGCCCAGGCGGGTGCGTAACGTAGACAGTTCGGCATCCCAGATGGTTGGGGTGACATTTGCCATGATAATCGCCGCCTTAGCACTCTCCGACAGCTCTGGCTTTGGTTCTGGCTTAGGCTCAGGAGTCGGTTCCGGCGTGGGCTCAGGCGTTGGCTCAGGAGTTGGCTCCGGCCCAGGCTCTGGCGTTGGCTCAGGAGTTGGCTCCGGCGTTGGTTCCGGGGCCGGGCCAGGTTCCGTCGTCTTTGCCTGTGGTGAAAGATACCAATTGTCTTTATCAGCATCCTCACCGTGCACCAGGTAGTATTTATACGCACCCAGATCGACGCTGCCATTGTTCATGGCGAACGTATCCGCAGTGCTGCCGTTAGCGTAAATCAGGTGATAAGGTGATGCGTTGTTTGTACGCAGTTCCTGACCTGAATCACGCACGCTAACGTTAAAATTACCTGAAACCGACTCGGCAACATTCAGGAAATCACCTTCATTGCCAGACAGGTTGGTGTTCATATGGAACGTTCCGTTCCCGTCCAGCGTGGTTAACTCCAGGCGGCTATAGTGGCCTTCGTCGCTGCCATCTGCGCCACCAAAACTGACGTTACCGTTGTTGGTAAGCGCTTTTATTGTTACGACTGACTCGGACGTATCGCGGTTTTGTTTAATGAACAGCGTGGAGGACTGCCCCTGTAAATCGACGGCTGCCGCCCAGGCTCCTTTACCTAAGTCACCGGTCCAGGCGTGTTCATCGCCTGCTTTCATGGTCAGCGAACCGTCTTTTACGTTCAGGAAGCCGGATGAATAGCCGCCAAAATCAATATAGCTGGCCCCGCCGTTTTGAATGGTGGTATCGGTAATATGACCCAGAGCATCAACCTGCTGGCTTCCGCCGTCAACAGTGGTGTTAGTCGCCTCACCATACCAGGCAAGCTGCTGTAAACCTCCGGCCAGTATGGTGGTATTTGTGGCGTTAGCACGCGTACCGCCAGTGTAACCATCCTGGTCAACCCACTGCCCACTAACCCAGCCGCCTTTTTGGCCACTGACTAACTGAGTGCCATAAATGGTTGCACCGTCGGCATTTCCGGTCTGGATGCGCTGCAAACCACCGGCATAAATTGTCGCATCCCTGGACTGCTGGCCGTTAACGCGGACTTTTGACGCGCTGTCTGATGTCCAGTCGCCATCGCTCCAGCTGCCGTCAACGCCAGTGATAACCTGAGTACCATAGACCTTTGCGTTTTCAGAAACACCATATGTCACTGTCTGTCTGGCACCGGCGTAGACCGTTGAGTCGGTGTCAGCAACGTAGCCTTCACCTTTGCCAGCATAAACCTGCTGAAATGCACCGTTGTATAAAAACGTATTCATTGCCAGCCCGCTGGTGAGCTGGTAGCTATTGGCACCGATGTGCGAGTTTTTGGCGGTGCCGCCGTAAATAATTTGCTGGCCCTTATTGTAGACAAGCGTGTCTTCAGCCACGGCGGTGCTGCCAATATTGATTTGCTGCGTGCCGCCATCAATGACGTTTGCCTGGGCATAAGATTTGGAGCCAAGCGTCTGTATACCGCCGGTTTTAACCAGCGTATTGTAGGCTTCTCCGCTGCCGTTAAGTGTCAGGACACCATTCTCTTCCACGGTGGTATTGTGTGCGGTACCACCGGTATAGATCTGTAATACACCGGTTTCAATATTGCCCTTACTGTTAAGGTATTCACCTTTAACAACGGTATTCACCGCTTCTGAATCACCTGCATCATAGAGGCTACTACCAATGCTTAGCTGCACGGAATTAAGCGTGTTATTAAGGCTGTATGAGTTATCTAACAGTGTGACAACTTGCTTAGAAAAGGCAGGATTAAGTAAGGTTATCTCAAGGTTAGCGAGATATTTTTGCTTCTCTATTGTCAGGCTGGGATAACCCGCGAGCCATTTTTCCTCAACCCATGCCCAGTGATTGGTAAAATCAGTGTTGCTGAGTAAATCCTCAGGCATTCTGGTTGTTTTCAGTGGTGAGTAAGGCTCAGGC
>JALAGK010000365.1 GCA_022712475.1 Enterobacteriaceae bacterium | reverse complement strand
GTATTAACGTATGCTCGGCCGGTTTTGATTTCAGGTCGCCAGACGTCATCTTCTGGCGGCTGATATGAAGGAAATACAATGAGTAATGATGTGACAACAAAACTAACGACGATTGAACTCACCGGCCGCGTGCTGGGAGCACTGTTCTATTATGCACCGAGTAGCGAGGCCGCTGCCCCTCTGGTCGCCATGCTGCGCCAGCCTGGTTGGGAAACCCAGTGGCCGGTGGTTAGTGATAAACTGAGTACGCTGGCACAAGAAATGATGCTTGAGTCCGATAGCGAAACGCTGGAGCAAGCCTGGCAACGTCTGTTTATTGGCCCTTACGCGCTGCCAGCTCCCCCTTGGGGCTCCGTCTGGCTGGACCGCGAAAATGTGTTGTTTGGCGACTCCACACTTACGCTGCGCGGCTGGATGCAACAAAACGGCATTGCTCATAACAGCGAGATGAATGAACCCGAAGATCAGTTCGGTACTCTGCTGATGCTTGCCGCCTGGCTTGCCAGTGAAGGCCGCGAACAGGCGCTCGAAGAGCTACTGGCCTGGCATCTGTTCCCGTGGTCAGCACGCTTTCTGGAACAGTTTATTGACGGCGCACAACATCCATTCTGGCAGGCGCTGGGCAAGCTGGCGCAGTTAACGCTTGAGAACTGGCAAAGTACGCTAACGCTCCCCGTCGCGCAGTGTAAATTGTATCGCTAATCCACAAGCCAGCCGCTGGGCTGGCTTTTTTTATCGCTGCAAAAAATGACACTGTCACTAAAAATATTCCGCTTTAAGACTATTCCGCCAAATCCTGCTACCGCAGGGCTACCACAGGACAGCACCATGATTTCCTGAGTAAATTCCACCAACCATTAAGGTTCAAAACTGGCGTTTGTACCGTTACGTTGCTATAGCTCAAGAAGCCGCCACGGCTTCAGGCATAACGATAATGCGGCATGATGCCGCTTTTTTTCTTTTGAAGTTTACCAATAAACCAGGAGAAACAGCATGCATCTGAATTTCGCAAAGCGAGCTGGGCTTGGCATTCTTGCGCTGCTTATCGTGCTTACTCTGGTGGCCTGGGGCGTGGGACCGCAAACGCTCATCGCGCGTAAAGTTGATCTGATGTATCTCGGCCAGCAGCATATGATTCTGGTCTTCAGTTCATTGGCGCTGGCACTGCTGGTCGGCATACCCAGCGGCATTGTGTTAAGTCGCCCTTTTGCCCGCCGCTGGGCTGAATACGTCATGCAGATTTTCAATATCGGTAACACGTTACCGCCGCTGGCAGTACTGGCGCTGGCAATGGTGTTAATTGGCATTGGCGACAAACCGGCTATTATCGCGCTGTTTCTCGCCTCGCTGTTGCCGATTGTTCGCAATACTTTTGCCGGGCTGTGTTCCGTGCCACCACCGCTCATTGAAGCGGCCAAAGGCATCGGCATGACACGCATTCAGCAGCTATGGCAGGTGGAATTGCCGGATGCCTGGCCGGTCATTCTGTCGGGTATTCGTATTGCAACTGCCATTAACGTCGGTACCGCACCGCTGGCCTTTTTGATTGGTGCCAGCAGCTATGGCGAACTGATTTTTCCAGGGATATACCTTAACGACTTCCCAACACTCATCCTGGGAGCCACTGCTACGGCGCTGATTGCGTTAATTCTCGATATGCTGCTCGCAGCACTTGGGCGCTGGCTGAGTCCACATCTGGCTTAACAGGAGACCGTTTTGAAAATAAAAAACCTGCTACGTGTTACGGTCGCTTCCATCGCGCTACTGAGCGCCAGTCTCCATGCCGCCCCTCTGGTACTGGCCACAAAGAGCTTTACCGAGCAGCATATTCTGTCCGCACTAACGGTGCTGTACCTACAAAAAAAGGGATTTCAGGTCGAAGCAAAAACCAACATTGCGACCGTTATTTCACGTAATGCCATGATTAACAAACAAGTGGATATGACGTGGGAATACACCGGCACGTCGCTCATTATTTTCAACCATATTAATAAGCGTATGTCGCCACAGCAGTCTTACGACACGGTAAAACGTCTTGATGCCCGCCTTGGCCTGGTGTGGTTAAAGCCTGCCGACATGAACAACACCTATGCTTTCGCCATGCAACGCAAGCGTGCTGACGCCGAACACATCAGCACAATGTCGCAAATGGCGGCGAAAATAGAGCATATCCGCCAGACCGACCCGGATAACAACTGGCTGCTGGGACTGGATCTCGAATTCGCCGGGCGTAGCGATGGCATGAAACCCCTGCAAGAGGCGTACAACATGCCGCTGGACCGCCCGCAAATCCGCCAGATGGATCCGGGACTTGTGTATAACGCTATTCGCGACGGCTTTGTTGATGCCGGGCTTATTTACACGACCGACGGGCGCGTAAAGGGCTTTGACCTGAAAGTCCTGGAAGACGATAAAGGCTTTTTCCCGAGTTACGCTGTCACGCCTGTTGTACGCAAAGACACGCTGGATGCCAATCCAGGCCTTGAACAAGCCTTCGACACGCTGACAAGCCTCCTGAACAACGATGTCATTACCACGCTTAATGCCAGAGTGGATATTGAGCACCAGACGCCGCAGCAGGTCGCACGCGATTTCCTCAAACAGAAAGGTTTGCTGTAAGGAGCGATGATGGAGACCATTTACTACATGCTGGATAACGCAGGTTACCTTGCCATGCTAACGCTACAACACCTGATGCTGGTCGCTATTGCCGTCGGGTTTGCAATCCTGGTCGGTGTGCCGCTGGGTATTGTGATTGTGCGTCACAAATGGCTTGCCGGCCCGGTACTCAGTGTTGCCACGCTGGTACTGACTATTCCATCTATCGCGCTGTTTGGGCTAATGATCCCACTGTTCTCGCTAATCGGTCACGGAATTGGCGCTCTGCCCGCCATCACGGCAGTCTTTCTCTACTCTCTGCTGCCCATTGTGCGCAATACCTTTACTGCCATCGACAATCTGCCACCGGAACTGCGTGAGGCTGGGCGCGGTATCGGCATGACATTCTGGCAGCGTCTGCGGTGGGTGGAAATTCCACTGGCCCTGCCGGTTATTTTTGGTGGTATTCGCACCGCCGTGGTGATGAATATTGGCGTCATGGCTATTGCTGCTGTTATTGGCGCCGGCGGACTGGGGCTGCTACTGCTTAACGGTATAAGCGGCAGTGATATCCGCCTGCTGGTGAGTGGCGCAGTGCTGATTTGCCTGCTGGCCATTGTACTTGACTGGCTGCTGCACGGTGTGCAAAAAGCGCTAATGCGTGGGTAAGCCTGGCAGCGAACGGCACAACTTTGCTATAAAGGAGGCCGGAAAACAGAAAAAAAGGATGTGTTTATGTCAGTCATTTTGCAATTCGATTTCTCTTTCCCTGCTGAATATCTTGGTGATGCTCTTACCGCCAATGCGCAGGAACTCGCCCACAGTATTACTCAGGAACCCGGCTTTATCGCCAAAATCTGGACTGAAAACCTCGACACTGGCGAAGCCGGTGGATTGTATAAATTCGCCGACGAAGCCTCTGCCCGTCGCTACCTGGAAATGCACGTCACACGTGCCGAATCCATGGGTGCGAAAAACGTGCGCTATAAGATTTTCACCGTCAACGAACCCCTGACTGAAATCACTCACGGCAAACAGTTTCTGTAAAAATCCGGGGGCGCTATTGCCCCCATGCTCTTACAACACGCTCAACGCATTGACCTCAAAGTGAAAAACGTACGGGTCGGAAATCAACGCAAACTGCTCGTCATCCGGATACGTCACCGCCATCTGGTAGTGCTCACCGGCGAATGCCTTTATCGCTGTTAAATCCTGCCACCATGTGGCCAGGAAAAAGTGTTCATACTCCCCCTGCTGTTCACGGCGTACCTTCGCGGTCAGATTCCCCGCGGTTCTTCTGGCATGCTGAACACCAGTAATTTCCAGATGCTTTGCAAAACCTTCGGCGTGCTGTACTGGCACGCAACCGTGCCAGGTACGAACAATCATTCCCATT
>JALAGK010000364.1 GCA_022712475.1 Enterobacteriaceae bacterium | reverse complement strand
GCAGGCGTGGCGGCAGCCGGACATCGACAATATCAGCGAGATGCTGTTCTACTACAGCGCGCTGCCGCGTCTGGCGATATCGCTGCTGGTGGGGGCCGGGCTGGGGTTGGCAGGCGTACTGTTCCAGCAGGTGCTGCGCAACCCGCTGGCGGAACCGACTACACTCGGCGTGGCAACCGGTGCGCAGCTGGGCGTCACAGTGGCGACATTGTGGACGCTGCCGATGTTTCTGCAATCATTCGCAGCCCTGGTCGGGGCCGGTCTGGTGGCGCTGCTGGTGTTTGGTGCCGCCTGGGGCAAACGCCTGTCGCCGGTCACGCTGATTCTGGCTGGCCTTGTGATGAGCATGTACTGTGGTGCGGTCAATCAACTGCTGGTGATTTTCAATCATGATGCGTTGCAGAACGTGTTTTTGTGGAGCACGGGCTCGCTGACGCAAACCGACTGGCATGGCGTGCGCGAACTGTGGCCGCGTCTGCTGGGGGCAGTTGTGTTGGTGCTGCTGATGCTGCGCCCGTTGACGTTGATTGGGCTTGATGACGGTGTGGCACGTAACCTGGGACTTGCATTGTCGCTGATGCGACTACTGGCGCTCATGCTTGCCGTTGCTATTAGCGCGCTGTTGGTTAACGCTGTCGGGATTGTAGGTTTTATAGGCCTGTTTGCGCCGCTGCTGGCGAAGATGTTGGGCGCGCGCCGCTTGCTAACGCGCATGGTGCTGGCGGCAGTAATTGGTGCGCTCATCCTCTGGCTTTCCGATCAGCTGATCGTCTGGCTGACGACGGTATGGCGCGAGATTTCCACCGGTACCGTCACGGCAATGATTGGTGCGCCACTGCTGCTGTGGCTGTTGCCGCGCCTGCGTACCTCGCGTGAACCGTCGATGTCGCAGGGCGCGCAGGTGCCCAATGAGCGCCATCATGTAATCGTCTACGGGTTGCTTGGTCTTGGACTGCTGCTGGTACTGCTCGCGGTAGCGCTGATGTTTGGTCGTGATGCCGAAGGCTGGCGCTGGGCAACGGGAAGCGAGCTTCGTGATCTGTGGCAGTGGCGCTGGCCGCGTGTACTTGCCGCGCTCAGTGCGGGCATGATGCTGGCGGTGGCAGGCTGTATTATCCAGCGCCTGACCGGTAACGGCATGGCAAGTCCGGAGGTGCTGGGCATTAGCTCCGGGGCAGCGTTTGGCGTGGTCGTTATGATGTTTCTGGTGCCGGGCGATGCCTTTGTCTGGCTGCTACCCGCAGGTAGCCTCGGTGCCGCAGTGACGCTGCTCATCATCACCGTGGTCGGCGGGCGCGGCGGCTTCTCGCCCCAGCGTATGCTGCTGGCTGGGATGGCGCTCAGTACTGCGTTTAGCATGCTGCTGATGTTGCTACTGGCCAGTGGCGACCCGCGCATGGCGACACTGCTGACATGGATCTCCGGTTCGACCTACAGTGTGACTGGCGAACAGGCGCTGCGTACCGCCGCCGTGATGGTGGTGCTGCTGGCGCTGACGCCGCTGTGCCAGCGCTGGCTACAGGTGCTGCCGCTGGGCAGCGCTACGGCCAGGGGAGTAGGTATCGCGCTAACGCCGGTGCGCCTGACGCTGCTGCTACTGGCGGCCACGTTGACGGCAACCGCTACGCTGGTTATTGGCCCGCTGAGCTTTGTGGGGCTGATGGCGCCGCATATCACGCGTATGCTCGGTTTTCGTCGTGCGTTGCCGCAACTGGTGATTGCCGCCTTGTTGGGCGGGGCGTTGATGGTGCTGGCCGACTGGTGCGGGCGTATGTTCCTGTTCCCGGATCAAATTCCAGCCGGGCTGCTGGCGACCTTTATCGGCGCACCGTATTTTGTGCTGTTGCTGAGAAGGCAGGGGAACTAGCGCTGTGTTCAGGCAAAAGAAAAGGCCGCTGCGTAAACCGCAGCGGCCTTTTTTGTTACGCAGTCGAGTTACAACTTCGTGAAGGCGCGGCGTGCGGCATCGATGGTGTTATTAATGTCTTCTTCGCTGTGGGCAATGGACATAAAGCCCGCCTCGAATGCTGACGGCGCCAGGTAAACGCCTTCGTCGAGCATCAGGTGGAAGAAGCGCTTAAAGCGTTCTGTGTCGCAGGCGACCACATCCTGATAGCAGGTTACGCGCTCAGCGTCGGTAAAGAACAGGCCGAACATGCCGCCAACGTGGTTGATCACCAGCGGTATACCCGCCTCTTTGGCGGCATCCAGCAGGCCGTCGGCCAGCTGTGTAGTGAGACTGTCCAGCGTTTCATGGACGCCTGGCTGCGCTACCTGTTGCAGGCAGGCATAGCCCGCCGCCATCGCCACCGGGTTGCCTGAGAGTGTGCCGGCCTGGTATACCGGGCCGGTCGGTGCCAGCGCATCCATGACATCACGACGACCGCCGAAAGCCCCTACCGGCATGCCGCCGCCGATGATTTTACCAAGACAGGTGAGGTCCGGCGTCACGTTGTAATAGGCCTGTGCGCCGCCAAGCGCCACGCGAAAGCCGGTCATGACTTCATCAATAATCAGCAAGGCGCCAAACTCGTCGCACAACGCACGCAGGCCTGGCAGGAACTCCGGCTGCGGTGGAATGCAGTTCATATTGCCTGCGACTGGTTCAACGATGATACAGGCGATGTCCTGTGGATATTGTTCGAAGGCGGCACGTACTGAGTCGAGGTCATTGTACGTACAGGTTAGCGTGTGCTTAGCAAAGTCGGCTGGTACGCCTGGTGAGTTCGGCTGGCCAAGAGTTAGCGCGCCGGAGCCGGCTTTTACCAGCAAGCAGTCGGCATGACCGTGATAGCAGCCTTCAAATTTGATGATTTTGTCGCGCCCGGTGAAGCCGCGAGCCAGACGAATAGCGCTCATTGTGGCTTCGGTACCAGAGTTCACCATACGCACCATGTCCATTGACGGCACAAGATCGGTGACAAGTTTCGCCATTTTCACTTCCATGCCCGTTGGTGCGCCAAAGCTCAGGCCGCATTCGGCGGCTTCAATCACCGCGTTACGGATAGTCGCGTTATTGTGCCCGAGCACCATCGGGCCCCATGAGCCGACATAGTCGATATAGGCTTTACCGTCGACATCATAAATAAACGCGCCGTCGGCACGCTCGATAAACAGCGGCGTACCGCCCACGCCGCTGAAGGCGCGAACCGGAGAGTTTACGCCGCCGGGGATAAGCTCGCGCGCCGCGGCATAAAGGTTTTCAGACTGGCTCATGAATCGGCTCCTGATTCGTGGAATGAGAGTTTGTGGCTATTCTACGGGATTGTGGTGTCGGGATACAAAGTCGTCACCGTGCAAGATGAACAATCCACACGGTATTTTTCTGAGACGGTACGCTAGTGAGGGCGTAGACTTAGGGCATTACACCCGACATAACTGTATGTAAATCGACATGAATCCTGAAACACCATCCTTTGGTGCGCGTGAGCTTTTACGCCTGCGGCGTAAAGAAGCCATTAAGCGCCTGCTGTATCGTGATAAAACGCCCCTGCTAATATTACTCATGGCCGCGCTGGTCGGCACGCTGGCGGGGCTTGCTGGCGTGGCGTTTGAAAAAGCCGTGAACTGGGTTCAGTACCAGCGACTGGGTGCTATTGCTGGCGTAGCTGACCATGTGTGGCTTGCATGGCCGCTGGCGTTTATCGCCTCTGCGCTTCTGGCGGCGTTGGGCTACTGGCTGGTACGCCGTTTTGCGCCGGAGGCGGGCGGTTCCGGCATCCCGGAAATAGAGGGGGCGCTTGAAGAGCTGCGCCCGGTGCGCTGGTGGCGAGTGTTGCCGGTGAAGTTTATCGGCGGTCTTGGCACACTCGGTGGTGGTATGGTGCTGGGGCGCGAAGGGCCAACGGTCCAGATTGGCGGCAATATTGGGCGTATGGTGCTTGATGTGCTGCGTTTACGCAGCGCAGAAGCGCGGCATACACTTCTGGCAACCGGTGCCGCCGCCGGGATGTCGGCGGCGTTTAACGCGCCGCTGGCGGGCATTCTGTTTATTATTGAAGAGATGCGCCCGCAGTTTCGCTATAACCTGATTTCGATTAAGGCTGTGTTTACCGGCGTGATTATGTCGAGCGTGGTGTTCAGAGTCTTCAACGGTGAAGGCGCGGTGATTGATGTGGGCAAGCTCAGCAACGCGCCGCTGGAAACCTTGTGGTTATATCTGGTATTGGGGATGATTTTTGGTGTGCTGGGGCCGCTGTTTAACCGTCTTATTTTTAAAGCGCAGGACATGTTTCAGCGTCTGCACGGCGGCAATATTAATAAGTGGGTACTGACAGGTGCGCTGCTGGGGGGACTGTGTGGCGTTTTGGGGCTGATAGAGCCTGCAGCGGCAGGTGGCGGTTTTAGCCTGATCCCCGTCGCCGCGGCTGGGAACTATGCGCTCGGTGTACTGGCGTTTATCTTTATAGCGCGTGTGGTTACGACCGTGTTGTGCTTTGCTTCCGGCGCGCCGGGTGGGATTTTTGCACCGATGCTCGCACTGGGCACGCTGCTGGGTACCGCCTTTGGCATGGCCTGTGCGGCCTGGTTTCCGGCTTATCAACTTGAGGCAGGAACATTTGCTATTGCGGGTATGGGGGCGTTATTTGCCGCCTCGGTACGTGCTCCGCTCACAGGCATTGTGCTGGTTCTGGAGATGACCGACAATTATCAGCTTATTTTGCCAATGATTATTACCTGCCTGGGCGCTACGCTACTGGCGCAGTTTCTGGGCGGTAAGCCGCTGTATTCCAGCATTCTTGCCCGCACGCTGGCAAGCCAGCAGGTTTCGCAAAGTCAGGCAGGATCGCAGAATACTTGAACGATTCACCAGGGTATTGGATAATAACATTAGCCATCGGGCTTCTTTTTGCCCGATTGAGATTCTGGTTTGGAGCAAAAAATGAGCGATGACGTAGCAGCACTGCCGCTGGAGTTTACCGATGCGGCCGCCAGTAAAGTTAAGAATCTGATTGCAGATGAAGATAATCCGCAGCTTAAACTGCGTGTCTATATTACCGGTGGTGGTTGCAGCGGCTTCCAGTATGGTTTCACCTTTGATGACCAGATTAACGACGGCGATATGACCATTGAAAAGCAGGGCGTTGCGCTGGTCGTTGATCCGATGAGCCTGCAATACCTGGTGGGTGGCTCAGTGGACTAT
>JALAGK010000363.1 GCA_022712475.1 Enterobacteriaceae bacterium | reverse complement strand
TCCGGACTGGTTTATGGAGGGCATCAACTGGTTCTCCTTTACCGCGGCCGACGGCTACGACTACGGCCTGACGCTGCCGCTGTTGTGCCTGGGTGGCACCATTATCTTCACCGCTGTTTTGATGAACCGCACGCGTTTAGGCCGCCAGATTTACGCCATGGGCGGCAACCGCGACGCGGCTTCACGCCTGGGGCTGAACTTGCTGCGCCTGCACTTCTACGTCTACGGCTACATGGGGATTCTGGCGGGCATTGCGGCGGTGGTACAGGCGCAAATCACCCAGTCGGTGGCACCCAATTCGCTGCTCGGTTTTGAGCTGACGGTGCTGGCGGCGGTGGTGCTGGGCGGCACCAGCATGAGCGGCGGGCGCGGTACGCTCACCGGCACGCTGCTCGGTGTGCTGTTGCTGGCGTTTTTGCAAAACGGCCTGACGCTGCTGGGGGTGTCTTCCTACTGGCACACGGTATTCAGCGGCGCGATTATTTTAGTGAGCATCAGCGCCACCGCGTGGAACGAAAAACGCAAACTGGCCAGGGAGTTATAAGATGAAATCATTAACACGACTGCTGCCCGGCGATGCGATTATCCGCCTGCAGTGCATCATTATTGTCGCGGTAGCGGTGATTTTCTCGCTCACCCTCGGCCAGCGTTTTTTCAGCGTGGCGAACTTCCAGTCTATGGGGTCGCAGTTGCCCATTCTTGGCATGCTGGCGCTCGGTATGGGCGTGACCATGCTTACCGGTGGCATCAACCTGTCGGTGATTGCCGGGGCCAACGCCTGTTCACTGGTGATGGCGGCGGTGATTGTGGCATACCCGGACAACCCAACCATGACAGCTGTGGCGCTGCTGGCGGGGCTGGGTGTGGCGGTAGCGATTGGTGTGCTCAACGGCGTGCTGGTGGCCTGGGTGGGGGTTTCACCCATTCTGGCAACGCTCGGCACCATGACGCTGATTAACGGCCTTAACATTCTGCTGTCTGACGGCGAGGTCATTTCAGGCTTCCCGCCGGTGATTCAGTACCTCGGCAACGCCTCCATTGTGGGCATCCCGGTGGCGCTACTGCTGTTTATTGTGGTGGCTTTCCTGTTGTGGGTATTGCTGGAGCACACCACCCTTGGCCGTAGCCTGTACCTGATGGGCTCTAACGAGCAGGCCACGCGCTATAGCGGCGTAAACACCGCGCGCGTACAGATTTCGGTTTACGTTATCTCCGCTGTACTGGGCTGGGGGGCGGCCATTCTGATGATGGCGAAATTCAATTCCGCGAAGGCCGGTTACGGCGAGTCTTACCTGCTGGTGACCATTCTGGCCTCGGTGCTGGGCGGCATTAACCCGGACGGCGGCTTTGGCCGCGTCATTGGCCTGGTGCTGGCGCTCATCGTGCTGCAAATGCTGGAAAGCGGCTTCAACTTGCTGGGGATCAGCAGCTATCTGACCATGGCCCTGTGGGGCGGCGTGCTGATTTTGTTTATCGCGCTACAGAATCGAAAAGCCTGAGTTCGGGAGAAAATTATGGCGAGCTATTTTATTGGTGTGGATGTAGGTACAGGCAGCGCACGCGCAGGGGTTTTCGATCTCACCGGCCGCATGGTCGGCCAGGCGTCACGGGCCATAGAGATGTACCGCCCGAAGAGCGATTTTGTTGAGCAGTCTTCTGACAACATCTGGCAGTCGGTGTGCAACGCCGTGCGTGATGCGGTCAACCAGGCAGAAATTAACCCGATTCAGGTCAAAGGCATTGGCTTTGACGCCACCTGTTCGCTGGTGGTGCTGGATAAAGAAGGCAAGCCGCTCACCGTCAGCCCTTCCGGGCGCAGCGAGCAGAATATTGTGGTGTGGATGGATCACCGCGCCATCAGCCAGGCCGAGCGCATCAACGCCACGCACCACCGCGTGCTGGACTACGTCGGCGGTATTATTTCACCGGAAATGCAGACGCCGAAGCTGTTGTGGCTTAAGCAGCACATGCCCAATACCTGGGCTAACGCCGGGTATTTCTTTGACCTGCCGGACTTTCTTACATGGCGCGCCACCGCCGACGACACCCGCTCGTTGTGCTCCACGGTATGTAAATGGACCTACATGGGCCAAGAAGACAGCTGGGATAAAAGCTATTTCCGCGAAATCGGGCTTGAGGATTTACTGGAGCATGACGCCGCAAAAATTGGCCGCTACGTCAAAATGATGGGCGAGCCGCTGGGCCGCGGCCTGACCCAGCGCGCCGCCAGCGAGCTGGGACTGATTCCCGGAGTGGCGGTGAGTGTGTCAATCATTGATGCCCACGCGGGTACGCTCGGCAGCCTTGGCGCAACGGGGGTTTCTGGTGAAGTGGCGAACTTTGACCGCCGCGTGGCGCTCATTGGCGGCACCTCCACCGGCCACATGGCGATGTCGCCAAAACCGCGTTTTATCAGCGGCGTCTGGGGGCCGTACTACTCCGCCATTTTGCCGGGCTACTGGCTAAACGAGGGAGGGCAGTCGGCAACGGGCGCGCTGATTGACCACGTGATTCAGTCGCATCCGTGCTATGAGACGCTGCTGGCGCAGGGCAAGGCCAGCGGCCAGACTATCTATGAAGTGCTCAATGCGCTACTGCGTAAAATGGCGGGCGAGCCGGAGAATATTGCGTTTCTTACCAAAGACATTCACATCCTGCCGTACTTCCATGGTAACCGCTCGCCGCGCGCCAACCCGACGCTCACCGGCGGCATCACCGGGCTTAAGCTCTCGCGCACCCCGGAGGACATGGCGCTGCATTACCTCGCCACCGTGCAGGCTATTGCGCTCGGCACGCGCCATATTATTGAGACCATGAACCAGAGCGGCTACAGCATAGATACCATTATGGCGAGCGGCGGCGGCACTAAAAACCCAATCTTTGTACAGGAGCACGCTAACGCGACCGGCTGCGCCATGTTGCTGCCGGAAGAGAGCGAGGCCATGCTGCTCGGCAGCGCCATGATGGGCACCGTGGCAGCCGGCGTGTACGAGACGTTGCCGGAGGCAATGGCCGCCATGAGCCGCATTGGTAAAACTGTGACGCCGCAAACCAACAGCATCAAGCGCTATTACGACCGTAAATATAAGGTGTTCCATGAAATGTATCTGGACCACATGAAGTACCGCGCGCTGATGCAGGAGGAGAACTGATGAGTGCCTGGCAGCAGGCCGGGCAGGCGTGGCGCGTGTACAGTGAGGAGCTGGCTCAGTTGAGCCAGCGCCTGGATGAACAGTTGTGGAACGCGCTTCTGGCAAAGCTTGCGGGCTGTCGCGGCAAAATTGCCGTCACGGGTGTGGGAACCTCCGGCGTGGCGGCGCGTAAAGTGGCGCATATGCTCGCCTGCGTGGAGCGCCCGGCCATTTACCTGAACGCTACCGACGCCGCCCACGGCGATCTGGGGTTCCTGCGCGCAGATGACCTCATCATCATGATCTCTCGCGGCGGTAATTCCGACGAGCTGACGCGGCTACTGCCCACGCTTGCGGCAAAAGGCGTGGAGATAATCAGCGTGACGGAAAACCCGCAGTCGGCCATTGCTCAGGCCGCAAGCCTGGTTATCCCAACCGGCGTTAAGCGTGAAATCGACCCGCTCAATATGCTGGCAACCACCTCGATTGTGCTGGTGCTGGCGATTTTTGATGCCGCCTGTGCGTGCCTGATGAGCGAGAGCGGTTTTGACCGGGATACGCTTCTGGCAGTACATCCCGGCGGGGATGTGGGGCTGACGTTAAGTCAGGGGAAGGCAGAGTGATATTCCCCGCACGGGGGCCGTTAAGGGCTGGCCGTGCGGGGCGCAGGAATTATGATTTACCAAAACCTTCAAATGGGTTCCAGCCGTTTAACCCTTTCACTTCTTTGAGGTAATAAGCGTAGTTTGCTGTCATGCTCCACATCAGGGCCAGCGCGACGTTAGTACCGGTATCAATAGCGCGCGGTATCGTAATGCCCGTAATGCCTTCAAACACGCCCATGATGAGACCAAGGACTGCCGCAATACCTACAAGCGAGAGATTCTTACGCCACAGGCCTAAAACGAAGAAATAAATAAAACCGAAGAAGAAGGCAATAATGTTGCTGTTGACCAGAACACGTTTGCCGAAAGGTAATGCCCTGAGAGCATTTTTATAAGTGGCTGTACCCGGAGCACCGTTTTTATCAAAGAACGCAAAGCGTTCCTGCCATTTCGCTGAGTACTGTTTGCTGTGAGAGGTATCCATAAAAAATCATCCTTAACAAAATCAAAAGGTTATAGCAGCGCGTTATGGTAACGCGCTGTCATGAATAAACAATTAAGGAAATGATGGTTTTATCTGAAATACCCTAATTTTTGTACCGCATTGCTACACGTTCGCGCATACCTCGGGCGCGCTCTTCACTCAGTATGTCCCGGATAACCTGCGGCACGGTGGCATCGTTTACCAGACAAAACCCCAGCTTTTGATAAAAAGGTGCATTCCAGGGTATGTTTGAAAACGTGGTAAGCCAGACTTCGTTAACACTTCGCGCCTTCGCCTGTGCGAGTGCGTGGTTAACCAGCGCCGCACCCAGCCCACGGCGACCGTGCGCCGGATGTACATCAATCTGTGCCAGCAGCGTCACCCCGTCATGATCTTCCAGCACCACATAGCCTACCGGCGTGCCCCCGGCGTTTTGCGCCAGCCACAACATATCCTGCTGCCGCGCTTGCTCCAGTACGCGCCATGGCAGTTTGTCGTTAAGCACGTCATCGGGCAGAAACCCCGGCGGGAAAATGCGAGTAGACGCTTGTTCAATGGCGTTCAGCGCCGCGAAATCCGCCGCGCTGGCGCGCCGCAGCCGGTAGCCGTCAGGTAGTGGTGTCATCGTTTTCCTTTTCTGAGTGATATCTGTAGCGCAGTTTACAGCGCTGGGCGGGAATGGCACGCCAGATTGCCAGGCGCGTAACGCATCTTTTCGCCACCACCACCGCTACCCGGGTACGTCAGCGGTGCTATCATAACCCGACGTTTTTGCCTGACGCGGCGGACAAGAGGGGACCTTCGCAACCCCCTGCGCAGGCAGTATTTTAAAGGCAGGCTCATGAGCACAGGAACAAGCAGTACCGACGCCCCGTTTGGCACCTTACTGGGCTACGCGCCGGGCGGCGTGGCCATTTATTCTTCTAACTACAGCAGCTTAGATCGCAACAACTACCCTGAAGACGCCTCGTTTCGCAGCTATATCGGCAACGAATATATGGGCTACAAATGGCAGTGTGTGGAGTTCGCGCGTCGCTTTTTATTCCTCACCTATGGCTACGTGTTTACTGACGTGGGCATGGCTTATGAAATCTTCTCTCTGCGCTTTCTGCGTGAAGTGGTAAATGACAATATTCTGCCGTTGCAGGCCTTTGCCAATGGCTGCCAGCGCCCGCCGGTTGCGGGTGCATTGCTTATCTGGCAGAACGGCGGTGAATTTGAGAAAACCGGCCACGTGGCGGTAGTCACCCAGATTGTGGGCAATAAAGTGCGTATTGCCGAACAAAACGTCTTACATCATGCGATGCCGCCGGGCCAACAGTGGACGCGTGAGTTAACGCTTGAAGTCAAAGACGGTCGTTACATTCTCCATGACACCTTTGACGACACCACCATTCTTGGCTGGATGATCCAGACGGCAGACACTCAATACAGTGAACCTGTCCCGACTGTGCCGCCGCAGGAGCTGGCTATTCACTGCGCTCACGTTGAGAACAAAGGCCAGTTTGACGGCAAGTGGATAGACGAAACCGACCCGCTGCAAAAAGCCTATGTGGATGCCAACGGCCAGGTGATTAACCAGAACCCTTACCGTTATTTCACCATCTCTGAGAGTGCCGAGCAGGAGCTGATTAAGGCCACCAACGAGATGCACCTGATGTATCTGCATGCCACCGATAAGGTCATGAAAGATGACAACCTGCTGGCGCTGTTCGACATCCCGAAAATTCTCTGGCCGCGCCTGCGCCTGTCCTGGCAGCGTCGTCGTCACCATATGATTACCGGGCGCATGGATTTTTGCATGGATGAGCGCGGCATCAAGGTGTACGAGTACAACGCCGATTCCGCCTCCTGCCACACGGAAGGCGGG
The DNA here is from genome assembly GCA_022712475.1 of Enterobacteriaceae bacterium. Taxonomy (GTDB): domain Bacteria; phylum Pseudomonadota; class Gammaproteobacteria; order Enterobacterales; family Enterobacteriaceae; genus Tenebrionibacter. The sequence goes on along the minus strand of JALAGK010000363.1, from coordinate 5,494 downwards.
CTGATTCTGGAGCAGTGGGCTAAAGCGGCCTACCAGGGCAGCGGTCATAACCCGGCAGAAGATCTGCTCGGTGAGCTGGTGGGTGCCTGGCAACACAGCCGTGCCCGCCCGTTTGTGCACATCATGCAGGACAAAGATCTCGAGGAGAACTATCACGCGCAGTTTATGCAGCGTGCGCTCACTAAAGCCGGTTTTGAGAGCAAGATCCTCTTCGGGTTGGACGAGCTGCACTGGGATGCCACCGGACAGTTAATTGACGGCGATGGTCGCCTGGTTAACTGCGTGTGGAAGACCTGGGCGTGGGAAACGGTGATTGAGCAGGTGCGTGAGGTGAGCGAAACCGAGTACGCGGCGGTGCCGATTCGTACCGGCCATCCGCATAATGAAGTGCGCTTAATTGATGTATTGCTGCGCCCGGAAGTGCTGGTGTTTGAGCCGCTGTGGACCGTTATCCCCGGTAACAAAGCCATTTTGCCGGTGCTGTGGTCGCTGTTCCCGAATCATCCGTATCTGCTTGATACCGACTTTGAGGTCACCGAGCATCTGGCAAAAACCGGTTACGCCGCAAAACCGATTTCCGGGCGCTGCGGCAGCAATATCGACCTGGTCAGCCACCATAATGAGGTGCTGGATAAGAGCAGCGGCAAGTTCACGGACCGCAAGACTATCTACCAGGAGCTGTGGTGCTTGCCGAAAGTGGACGGCAAGTATCTGCAGGTTTGCACCTTCACCGTGGGCGGCAACTACGGCGGGGCGTGCCTGCGCGGTGACGACTCGCTGGTAATAAAAAAAGAGAGCGATATTGAACCGTTAATTGTGCTTAAAGACAGCGAATTCTTGTCGTAATAGCGCATTAGCGGGATAAAACGGCGCTGCCTGACTGCAGCGCCGTTTTTTTATCAACGTGCCTTGATATCCGTGGTCTTGTAGACTGCGTTCCGGGTGAGTAGTGCACAGCGTAAAGCCCGTTTTGACGTCGCATTTTCTCGCAAATCCTCATATAACGTCCAAAAGCTGCCGAGTTACCAAAAAGGCGTGACCGCAGGCGTATGTTTGACTAAGTTACAGGGCAGAAATTTTTGACGCCTTGCGCACAGGAGATAACTTTTGACTACCAGTAAAACCTACTCGCAGCTGCCGCGTGCTGCGGGGCCCTATGTTCACGCCGTGCGCCATCACGATACACTGTATGTGTCCGGGCTGACGGCGGCGAACACTGACGTGCAGGCGGGCAGCCTTGAAGAGCAGGCAACGGAAGTGTTGCGCCAGATTGCCGCTATCCTCTCTCATGAGCAGCGCAGCCAGGTTGATCTGATTAAACTCACTATTTTCCTGCGCGATATCAGCCAGCTGGAGAACATTCGTGGACTGCTGCTGAAATTCTTTGCCGGGCATTTTCCGGCCTGCACCATGGTGGAAGTTTCCGGTCTTATTCAGCCGGATTTGCTCATTGAGGTTGAAGCGGTGATTGCGCTGGCATAGCCTGTCGCGCAGGGTTGAGCACAGAAAGAAGCCCTCCGAAGAGGGCTTTTTGCGTTTAATTACAGCACGCCTGAGGTCATGTGCAGGCCGTAGAACACACAGCGGCCAAGCACTTCGGCAAGTACGGCCAGCAGTAGCGCAAGACTCAGCGCCGATACGCTGGCATCTTTGCCTGCGCACTGCGGCACCAGCCACAGGGCGAGCGCGACAGCCAGTAGTACAACACGTGCCGCCATCATGGCACCGTAATTCGGGATAAGCGTCAGCGCCTGCTTGACTGAGGTCGCGATGCCCGCGAGCTCCGCCGTTTGCATCAGCACGGCTGCAATGCTCACCACTACGGCCGCGACCACCACATATGCCAGCCCACGTGGGCGGCAGGTGAAACCGGCCAGGCGTAGCAGTAGTAAGCCAAACAGTGGACCACCAATAAATGCCGTCAGGAAAAAGTGCACCGGGGTCCAGACTGAGTTCCATGTAGGGATGGTCTCAATGCTGTTGTATACGCGTGCCATCATCCACACCATCACCAGGCCTAACAAGGCGTTAAGCACCATCCACCCTTTATCGAGCGCGGCGGGCAGGCGGTTGAGCAGACTGAGCAGCCACCACAGGCCGCCAAGGGCGAAGAACAGCGCGCCGCTGGCGATTTCATTACTCAGTGCTGAACTGCCAACCTGATTTAACGCGTTGAAAGCGCGCAGCGGCGAACCAAGGTGAAGGGTCGAGGCCACAAAGCCCAGCCCCATTGCCACCCACAGCCCCAGCATGGCTACCAGAATGCGCTGGCGCAGCGCTTGCCCCTCGCGAGTCAGGAGTGCTGCGGCCATCACGATAAACCCGCCAGCCACGCACTGTCCAAACACGGTAAAAATGATTAACGGCCATTCGCTCCATCCGTGTCCCATGTTACACCTCCTTTGGGTTTGCCAGAGAACCGGTTCTGTCACCGGTCGGGCGGCTGTTTGCGTTGGGCTTAATCACAATGCAAGGGCGAGTGAAATGTGCTGCCGGTAGCGGCGCAACTTCAGCGAGTGTGCCGTGTTTTTCCCGCAGTTCGTCAATGGGACCAAAGTCCAGCGCCCTCAGTGGGCACGATTCTACACACATCGGTTTTTTGCCTTCAGCGACGCGGGAATAACAGCCGTCACACTTGGTCATGTGGCCTTTGGTGGCGTCATACTGCGGTGCGCCATAAGGGCAGGCCATATGGCAATAGCGACAGCCGATGCATACCTCTTCGTTCACGACAACAAAGCCGTCCTCGCGTTTGTGCATGGCTCCGCTGGGGCACACTTTGGTACAGGCCGGATCTTCGCAATGGTTGCAGGCAATGGAGAGGTAATAGGCAAACACGTCGTGATGCCAGACGTTATTGTCTTGTTGCCACGAGCCGCCCGCATATTCATAAATGCGGCGAAAGCTCACATCCGGGGTTAAGTCTTTGTAGTCCTTACATGCGAGCTCACAGGTTTTGCAGCCCGTGCAACGCGCAGAATCAATATAAAAGCCATATTGCGTAGTCATTGTGCGCTTCCTTATGCTTTCTTCACATCAACAAGGTTGGTGTGCTGCGGGTTGCCTTTCGCCAGAGGAGAAGGGCGCTGCGTGGTGATAACGTTCATGCTGCCGCCGTGGTCAACGCCATTAGCATCCGGGGCGTACCAGGCACCTTCACCGAGTGCGACCACGCCCGGAATAATACGCGGCGTAACTTTTGCGTTAATGCGGATCTCGCCACGATCGTTAAAGATGCTCACCAGATCGCCGTTATTAATCCCTCTTTCGTGCGCGTCTATGGGGTTTATCCACATTTCCTGTCGGCATGCCGCCTTAAGCACATCGACGTTACCGTAGGTGGAGTGCACGCGTGATTTGTAATGGAAGCCGCACATTTGTAGCGGATACTTTTTAGTCAGCGGGTCGAGATGGCTTTCAAAACCCGGGGAATAAACCGGAAGCGGATCGATTACATCGCCCTGCGGCAGTTGCCAGGTACGCGCCAGTTCCGCCAGACGTGAAGAGTAGATTTCAATTTTGCCGGACGGTGTTTTCAGCGGATTTGCATCCGGGTCTTCACGGAAGGCTTTGTGCGCCACGAAATGGCCGCGCGGGTCCATCATTTTGAAAATACCCTGCTCGCGAAACGCCTCGAAGGACGGTAAATCCGGAATGTTGTTGGCCTTTGTCTGGTCGTAAAGATGGCGCAGCCACTCTTCCTGGGTTCTGCCTTCGGTGAACTGTTGCTCCACGTTCATGCGGCGTGCAATTTCGGTGCACATGTCATAAACCGTGCGGCACTCAAAGCGTGGCTTGATGGCCTGGCTTGCGAAAATGGCATAACCGAGGTTGCTGGTGTAGCCATCCATGCAAAAATCCATCTGCTCAGAGGCGGTGCAGTCCGGCAGCAGCAGGTCGGCATATTTCGCCGATGAGGTCATGTGGTTATCAATGACCACAATCATTTCGCACTTCTTGTCGTCCTGCAAAATGGCGTGGGTTTTATTGATGTCTGAATGCTGGTTAACCAGCGAGTTGCTGGCGTAGTTCCAGATAAATTTAATTGGCACATCGAGCTTGTCTTTGCCGCGCACGCCGTCAGCGGTGGCGGTCATTTCTGGCCCACGCTCAATGGCATCGGTCCACAGGAACACCGAGATGCTGGCTTTTACCGGGTTTTCCAGTACCGGCATGCGTTCAAACGGAATGGCGTAACTGCCCTCGCGTGCGCCAGTGTTGCCGCCAGCAATGCCGACATTGCCGGTTAAAATCGGCAGCATGGCAATCGCACGGGCGGTCAGCTCACCGTTGGCGTGGCGCTGTGGACCCCAGCCCTGGGCGATATAAGCCGGTTTAGCGCTACCGATTTCGCGCGCCAGCTTAATGATTTTATCTGCCGGGATACCGGTAATGGCAGACGCCCACTGCGGCGTTTTTTCCGTGTTGTCTGCGCCCTGGCCCATAATGTAGGCCTTGTAATGGCTGTTTGCGGGGGCGTCTGGCGGCAGCGTTTTCTCGTCGTAACCCACGCAGTATTTATCAAGAAACGCCTGGTCGACCATATTCTCGGTAATCAGAACGTGGGCGAGACCGGCGACCAGTGCGGCATCCGTACCTGGGCGAATCGGGATCCATTCATCTTCACGCCCGGCAGCGGTGTCGGTGTAGCGCGGATCGATAACGATCATGCGGGCGTTGGAGCGTTCGCGCGCCTGCTGTAACTGGTAGGTTATGCCGCCACCGCTCATGCGCGTTTCGGCCGGGTTATTACCAAACAGCACCACCAGTTTTGAGTTCTCGATATCTGAAATGCTGTTACCGTCGCCGCTGCCGTAGGTGTAGGGCATAGCGCAGCTGATTTGCGCTGTGCTGTAGGTGCCGTAATGGTTAAGATAACCACCGACGCAGTTCATCAGGCGTGCGACCGGTGAATTGGCCGGTGGCCAGGAGCGGGCAACAGTACCGCCTAATGCGCCGGTGCCGTAATTAAGATAAATGGCTTCGTTGCCATAGTCTTTGATAATGCGCTGCAGATTGTTGCTGATTAAGTCAAATGCCTCTTCCCAGCTGATGCGCTTAAATTTGCCTTCTCCGCGCTTACCGGTTCTGAGCATGGGGTATTTCAGCCTGTCCGGGTTATAGACCCGTCGGCGCATAGAGCGCCCGCGCAGGCAGGCTCTGACCTGATGTTTATCGCCATAAATATCCGCACCGGTATTATCGGTTTCGACATATTTTATTTCGCCATCGACAATATGCATCCGTAACGGGCAGCGGCTGCCGCAGTTAACGGTACATGCACTCCAGACGACTTTTTCTTCAGGCTGGTGGGGAACAGGACTGGCTTGTGCCGTTTGGATGAAAGGCAAGCCGAAAGCACCGCTGGCACTGGCCAGGCCGCCAAGCGCAGTGGCTTTCACCAGGCGACGACGGCTGACACAAGACTGTAATAACTGCTCTGTCATTTTGTTATCCGCATTACTCATAACTGCTCCTGGATGTCGGGATAATC
>JALAGK010000033.1 GCA_022712475.1 Enterobacteriaceae bacterium | reverse complement strand
GGAATGAAACTACAGCCGCAGACCAACAGCCTGGCGCGCGCGCAGCAACTGGCGAGCCTTGCCACACAAAGCCTGATAGATGAAGCGCGTCTTAGCCCTAAGCCAGGGCTTGTGGACAGCCGCGGCAGCGGCGCGCACCAGGATCTGACGCTGGCGCTGATGGAGCGCTCTGCCCGCAGCCTGACGCCAACCTTTTACGCGCTGGCGTTGCAAAGCTGGCAACGCCCGGTGGATATCGCGCTGCGCCAGACCGTGGGGCGACTGGGGCGCGAAGGCGAGGCGCAGATGATGGCGGCGACGGGTGGCGTGAATACCCACCGTGGCGCTATCTGGGCGCTGGGGCTGCTGGTGAGCGCGGCAGCTATGCAAGGGGACGATGCGGATGCACAGGCGATAGCGCAGACGGCAGCCGAACTGGCGAAACTGCCCGACAGCGTGGCACCGAAGGTGTTCAGTAAGGGCCTGCGCGCCACGCACCGCTACCGTGTACCCGGTGCGCGTGAGGAGGCGCAGTCTGGCTTCCCACACATCATGTCCCTGGCGCTGCCGCAGTTGCGCTTAAGTCGCAGCACAGGTGCCAGCGAGAGCGAAGCACAGCTTGATGCGTTGATGACCATCATGACCACGCTCAGTGATACCTGCGTGCTGTCCCGGGCGGGGCTCGAAGGGCTACAGGCCATGCAGCACGGCGCACGTGCCGTGCTGGCGGCAGGCGGTTGCGCGCAACCGCAGGGCAGGGCGGCGCTGGCGACGCTTGATAAGCAGATGCTCAGGCTAAATGCCTCACCGGGCGGTGCGGCAGATTTACTGGCCGCTACGTTGCTCCTTGACCGCATCGCACAGCCAATCCTGCTATGAATGCAGGCAAACCGAATTAAGAGGGTGTTATGGAACAAATTACTTTGTCACTTCCGGCAACCCGCAATGCCCGCGGGCACGCGCTGGCGGGCGTCGTCGGTTCCGGCGATATGGAAGTGCTGTTTAGCGCCGATAGCGGCAGTACGCTGAGTGTTGATATTACGACCTCGGTAGATAACAGCCAGGCGCGCTGGCAGGCGTTGTTTGACCGCATTGCGCTCACCGGCAGCCTGCCTGCAGGCCGGATGCAGATTCATGATTTTGGGGCGACGCCGGGCGTGGCGCGTATCCGTATCGAACAGGTGTTTGAGGAGGTGAGCCATGCGTGACGACAGCAGTTTTATCGAGCTCAGAGCACGCGAGCGTGCCAGAGCGCTGCTTGACGCGGGCAGCTATCGCGAACTCCTCGATCCGTTTGCGGGCATTATCTCGCCGTGGCTTGGGCCACAGGGCATTGTGCCGCAGGCCGATGACGGCATGGTGGTGGCTAAAGGCTCCATTAACGGCAAACCGGCGGTAGTAGTAGCCATTGAAGGCGCGTTTCAGGGCGGCAGCATGGGCGAAGTGTCCGGCGCCAAAATGGCGGCGGCGCTGGAGCTGGCAGCAGAAGATAACCGCAACGGCATTCCCACCCAGGCCGTACTGAGCCTTGAAACCGGCGGTGTGCGTTTACAGGAGGCTAACCTAGGGCTGGCGGCAATTGCGGATATCCATGCCGCCATTGTTGACCTGCGCCGCTATACGCCGGTGATTGGCATCGTGGCCGGGACCGTAGGTTGCTTTGGCGGTATGTCGATTGCCGCCGCGTTGTGCAGCTACCTGATTGTCACCCGCGAGGCGCGCTTAGGGCTGAACGGGCCGCAGGTCATTGAACAGGAAGCGGGCATTGACGAATACGACTCCCGCGACCGCCCGTTTATCTGGAGCATGACCGGCGGTGAGGCGCGCTATCACAGCGGGCTGGTCGACAGCCTGGTGGCAGACGGTATCAACGCCGTGAAGCAGGCGGTGAACGGATTTATCGCCAAAGGCGTACCGGCAAAACACCGTACTGACAATTACCAGTGGTATCTCGACAGGCTGACGAATTTTGATACCCGCCAGCAGGCCGACAGCGCGCAGATCAAAGCGCTTTTTGGGGAGGTGAATAAATGAGCCAGACACAAAGCCGTGGCGCAACCTGGCTTGCAAAACTTGCGCCCAATGCCCAACGCATGAGCGGGCTGTGTCCGTCAGTGCAGGTGGCTGATGGTGACATTGGCGGTGAAGCCGCGCGCTTTATTGCCGTTGTGCCGGATGCCAGCAACCACTACCCACGTGCTGCACACGGGGAAGTCGGGCTGCTGGAAGGCTGGACGCTCGGTAAAGTGGTGAGCGAAACCATCGCCGAAGATGCCAATAAAGACCACAAGCGCGCTATCGTTGCCGTGATTGATGTACCAAGTCAGGCATACGGTAGGCGTGAAGAGGCGTTCGGTATTCACCAGGCGCTGGCCGGGGCCGCTGCCGCTTATGCCAATGCGCGGCTTGCCGGGCACCCGGTTATTGGGCTAATTGTCGGTAAGGCCATGTCCGGGGCTTTTCTGGCCCATGGTTACCAGGCCAATCGGCTGATTGCCTTTAACGACAGCGGCGTGCAAATCCACGCCATGGGTAAAGACTCTGCCGCGCGTATTACGCTTCGAAGCGTGGCAGAGCTGGAAAAGCTGGCCTCTACCATCCCGCCGATGGCCTACGACATTGGCAATTACCAAACACTGGGGTTGCTCTGTGCGCTACTGGACATCACTGACCCGGATGCGCCGACATCGGATGACCTGGCGCAGGTGAACACGGTACTGGTGCAGGCCGTCAGCGAGGCTCGCAAGGATCCCACGCTGACTAACCGCCTCGGTGCCGATAACCGTCGCAGTTCGGCAGTCGTTCGCGAACGTATGCGCGACGCCTGGTAACACCCTGATTAAAACCTGCCAGACCGCAACGACGGGTACCTCATTCGGTACCCGTCCGGGAGCGGCTGTAAAAAAATAACATCGCGCTCGTGCTCTTCCTTTTTAAGAACTGGTGAATATATGACTTATGTGATTATTCATGCCCTTGCGCCTATCTTTGTCATCATGCTGTTAGGCTTCTGGGCCGGTAAGGCAAAAATGGTGGATAACCAGAATGTGTCCTTACTTAATATTTTCGTGATGGATTTTGCACTCCCCGCCGCGCTGTTTAGCGCAACCGTACAGACGCCGTGGGCGGGGATTGTTCAGCAGTCGCCGCTAGTGGTAGTACTGACGCTCGCCATGTGGGTAACCTGGGCTGCTATTTATTTCCTTGCTGTAAAAGTGTTTCATAAATCCCCGCAGGATGCGGCGGTACTAACACTGACGGTAGCACTGCCCAACTATGCCGCACTTGGCCTGCCGATACTTGGCGCAGTGTTGGGTGAGGGGCCGTCAACCTCTCTGTCGGTTGCGGTCTCCATTGCCTGCGGTTCAGTGTTGATGACGCCGGTATGCCTGTTGGTGCTGGAGCGCGAAAAAGCGCGTGCCGCAGGTGGCCAGACCGGCTCCTCGCTTGCGATGCTGCCGGTGCTGATGTGGCGCTCGTTTAAAAAACCTATTGTGCTTGGGCCGTTGTTGGGGGTGATTCTGTCAGCACTCGGTATCCGCATGCCGGACCTGGTATTGGCCGCGCTCAAGCCACTGGGGCTTGCTGCTACCGCCGCCGCACTTTTCCTGACCGGGGTTATCCTTTCTGCCCGTCGTCTGAAAATTAACACGATGGTCATTATCTCCAGCATTACCACCATGCTTATCCAGCCTTTTATCGCATGGGGCATTGTGCTGGTGTTGGGCCTGCATGGTCAGGTCGCCATTACCGCCGTGTTAATGGTGGCGTTGTCTGCGGGTTTCTTTGGTGTGGTGTTCGGCAACCGTTTTGGCGTGCAGTCGCCAGATGCGGAAGCGGTGCTGCTGATAAGCTCGGTTCTGTGTATTCTGACCCTGCCGTTGTTTATCTCATTAACTTCAGGAATGTAAATCATCCAAACTCCGCCACCTACCCACCTGCT
>JALAGK010000362.1 GCA_022712475.1 Enterobacteriaceae bacterium | reverse complement strand
CGTGGGGCACGGTGGGATCAGATATCGAAAGTTGCCCATATTGGCGCATGGTCAGACGGTTTTTCCATTGCACGCAGCTGATAGTCGATACCGGTATCAATACAACGTGCCGCCAGCGGCTGGCTTGCCAGCAGCAGGTCAATACGCAGACCGCGGTTATCATCAAAACCTTTAGAGCGGTAGTCAAGCCACGAAAACTTGTCCTGAGTTTCCGGATTGGCGGCGCGGAAAGTGTCAACCAGCCCCCAGCCCAGCAGGCGGTCCATCCATTCACGCTCTTCCGGCAGGAATGAGCACTTACCGGTGCGCAGCCAGCGCTTGCGGTTCTCTTCACCAATGCCAATGTCATAGTCGGTGGCACTGATATTCATATCGCCCATGATGAGCACGGGATTTTCAGGCTTCAGTTCGCTACTGAGATAGTTCTGCAAGTCCTGATAAAATTTTGCTTTCGCCGGGAATTTCAACGGATGGTCGCGACTTTCACCTTGAGGGAAATAACCGTTAATGACGGTGATATTGCCAAGGGAGGAGGGAATTTCAGCCATGATGATACGACGCTGGGCGTCTTCACCGTCGCCGGGAAAGCCACGACGCACCGAGACGGGCGTGGCTTTGGTCAGCAGGGCGACGCCGTAGTGCCCTTTCTGTCCGTGGTAAAACACGTTGTAACCGAGCTTTACGACGTCTTCCAGCGGAAACATATCGTCATGAACTTTGGTTTCCTGAAGCCCAATGACGTCGGGCTGATGCTGCTCAACAAGCGCCTGTAACTGATGAGGACGGGCACGCAGGCCGTTGATATTAAAAGAGACGAATTTCATAGTCGCGACACTGTGCAAGGTGAATAGTGGCTGGATGGTAGCAGAAAAGCTGGCGCAGTGCTGCCCGGCGAGTGAAGCCTGCAACTGTTGTTGCGATTGCTGCACATAATTGAGGCGATGAGTGCACATTTTCAGCGCGCCCTGCGTGTAAGTGGCGCAAATAACACACCTAAATGTTATTACCGATCACAATTCCAGAATGATATTCCGCGAATGCATAAATCCTCTGTTCTTCATGCTGCGCAAGGCGGCGCTACCTGATTTTATGCACTTTATATGCATTTAAAGTGAATAATCGCTTCGCTTAACTTATTGATATTCCGTTGCGTAATTTTTTTTATGCAGCATCCCCCCTGGCTGGCATGAACGCTGCAATCTACAGTCACAGTAAGTTAATACACTTTTTAACTTTCCATTTACCACCAATTAACCTGCCGAGGTGGCTATGTCTCAACATGTGACCCGTAAGGATTTTGACAGCTGGATGGTGCCGGTGTACGCCCCGGCCGCGTTTATCCCGGTGCACGCTGAGGGAGCACGTGTGGTGGATCAGGCGGGTAAGGAATATATCGATTTTGCCGGTGGTATTGCGGTTAACGCATTGGGACACGCGCACCCTGAATTGCGTAAAGCGTTAGAGCAACAGGCAGGAAAACTGTGGCATACCGGTAACGGCTACACTAATGAGCCGATTCTGCGTCTGGCAAAGCAACTTATTGATGCCACGTTTGCCGAGCGCGTCTTCTTCTGTAACTCCGGCGCAGAGGCCAACGAGGCGGCACTTAAACTGGCACGCAAGTATGCGCACGACACCGTAGGTCCTCACAAAAGCGGCATTGTGGCGTTCAACAATGCTTTTCATGGTCGCACATTGTTTACCGTCTCGGCGGGCGGACAGCCTGCGTACTCACGTGATTTTGCGCCACTGCCGCCGCAAATTGAGCATGCGCGTTTTAACGACCTGACATCTGCCGCTGAATTGATTACTGATAACACCTGCGCGGTCATCGTCGAGCCGGTGCAAGGCGAAGGCGGGGTATTGCCAGCGCGCGCTGAATTTTTGCAGGGGCTGCGTGAGCTGTGCGATCGCCACGGGGCCCTGCTTATTTTCGATGAAGTTCAGACGGGCGTGGGCCGCAGTGGGCAGCTATATGCCTACATGCACTATGGCGTTACGCCCGACATTCTTACCAGTGCCAAGGCGCTCGGCGGCGGTTTCCCGGTGGCGGCGATGTTAACGACGGACGGCATTGCCAAAAGTATGAGCGTGGGGACACACGGCACAACCTGGGGCGGCAATCCGCTGGCAGGTGCTGTGGCGGGCAAAGTGCTGGAAATCATCAATACGCCGCACGTACTGGCAGGCGTCGGTGCACGCCATGACCGGATGGTGTCGCAACTCAATGCCCTTGCCCAACGGTTGGGGTTATTCAGCGAAATTCGCGGTCTGGGGCTACTGATAGGCGGCGTGCTGGCACCCGCGTATGCCGGTAAAGCAAAGGCGCTGTTGCAAATGGCGGCAGAAGAAGGGCTGATGATGCTGATTGCTGGCGCAGATGTGGTGCGTTTCACGCCCTCGCTGATTATTGATGAACGTGACATTGACGAAGGGTTGGCGCGATTTACCCGCGCCTGCGAACGTTTTGTTGCGGAGATGCCATCATGATGACGGTGCGCCCGGTGGCCTGTTCGGATGCTGCGGCACTGCTGGCGCTGGCGAATAAAACCGGCGGTGGGCTAACGTCGTTACCTGCTGATGAGGCGACACTGGCCGCACGTATTGAGCGTTCACTGCGTACGTGGCGTGGAGAGCTACCGCCGGGTGAGCAGGGTTACACATTTGTGATGGAAGAAAGTGCCTCGGGTCGTGTGGTGGGGATCTGCGCCATTGAGGTTGCAGTCGGGTTAACCGAGCCCTGGTACAACTATCGTGTGGGTACGCTGGTGCATGCGTCAAAAGAACTGGGTGTCTACAACGCGTTGCCAACACTGTCGCTCAGTAACGATCACACCGGTTTTAGCGAGCTGTGTACGCTTTTCCTTGACCCAGAGTGGCGTAAGGAGGGTAACGGGCACCTGCTGTCAAAATCGCGCTTTTTGTTTATTGCCGCGTTTCGCGAGCATTTCAGTGACAAGCTGGTGGCAGAGATGCGCGGCGTCATTGATGAGCAAGGGCGATCGCCATTCTGGGACAGTCTTGGCAGTCGCTTCTTTTCGATGTCATTTAGCCGCGCCGATCGTTTGTGTGGCACTGGCAAGAAAGCCTTTATTGCTGAGCTGATGCCTAAGCACCCGCTGTATATCGATTTTCTCACTCCAGAGGCACAGGCTGTGATTGGTCAGGTACACCCGCAAACGGCACCAGCGCGGGCCGTACTCGAGTCTGAAGGGCTTCGCTACAGTCATTACATCGACATTTTTGACGGCGGCCCGACCCTTGAAGGTGAGACGGATAAGATTCGGGCAGTGCATGACAGTCGGCGGGTGAACGTGCGTATTGGCGAGCGTGCGAGCGGCGAATTACCGCTGTGCCTGGTGGCAAATGAAAACTATCACGATTTTCGTGCCGTGCTGATGCCCGCCTCCCCGCAGGCACAGACACTGGTGCTTGATGCGCCAACCGCAGATGCCCTGAAGTGGCGAGAGGGCGAGTCGCTGCGCCTGGTACGGCTCATTCCTGAGGAGAAACGCGTATGACACAGTGGATTAACGGCGACCGGGTTCCCGGACATGGCGAGTCGATGCAAAAAACCTGTCCGGTTTCGGGCGAGATGCTGTGGCAGGGCTATGCAGCTGACGGCGAGCAGGTACAGGCCGCTGTGGCTGCCGCGCGAGCGGCGTTTCCTGACTGGGCAAAACGCCCGTTAAGCGAGCGTCAGGCATTACTGGAGGATTTTGCCGGGTTGTTGGAACAGCATCAGGATGTGCTGGCGCAAACCATAGCCAGGGAAACCGGTAAACCGCGCTGGGAGGCGCTGACTGAAGTGAGTGCGATGGTGAACAAAATCGCCATCTCGGTTCGGGCTTATCAGGTGCGTACCGGTGAGCAGAGTGCGCCGCTGCCAGGGGCGACCGCCAGCCTGCGTCATCGACCCCATGGCGTGCTGGCGGTGTTCGGCCCGTATAACTTTCCCGGTCATTTACCGAATGGGCAGATTGTACCTGCGCTGCTGGCGGGTAATACCGTGGTGTTTAAACCCAGTGAACTGACGCCAGCTACGGCTGAAGCGGTGATGAAACTGTGGGCGCAGGTCCAGCTTGCTCCGGGGGTGTTGAATATGGTGCAGGGCGGGCGTGAGACCGGTCAGGCACTGGCGCAACATCCGGGTATTGACGGATTACTGTTTACCGGCAGTGCGGCGACGGGCTTTGCGTTGCATCGCCAGTTTGCCGGGCAGCCAGAGAAGATTCTGGCGCTGGAGATGGGCGGTAATAACCCGCTGATTGTGGATGAGCCGGAAGATATCGACGGCGCGGTACACATTGCCATTCAGTCGGCATTTATTACTGCCGGGCAGCGCTGCACCTGCGCCCGCCGCCTGTTGGTCAAGCGCGGCGAGCGCGGGGATGCGTTTTTACAGCGTCTGGTGGAGGTCACAGGGCGATTGCAGCCGGGCGCGTGGGACGCCGAGCCACAACCGTTTTACGGTGGGTTGATTTCCCGCAGTGCGGGACAGGCGGTACTGGACGCCTGGCAGGAGAGGCTGGCATGTGGTGGCACTGCGCTTTTGACGCCAGCATTTATTGACCAACAGAGTTCGTTATTAACGCCCGGCATTATTGAGCTGAGCTATGCTCGTAATGTGCCGGATGAAGAAGTGTTTGGTCCCCTGCTGGGTGTGTGGCGCTACGATGATTTTGATGAGGCGATACGGCTTGCTAACGCCACACGCTATGGGCTCTCGGCTGGGTTGATCTCTGCCGAGCGCGTGCTGTTTGACCGGATGCTTATTGAAGCGCGTGCAGGCATTGTCAACTGGAACAAGCCGCTTACCGGGGCGGCAAGCAGTGCGCCGTTTGGCGGTGTAGGCGCATCCGGTAACCACCGACCTGGGGCCTGGTATATGGCCGATGCTTGTGCCTGGCCAATGGCCACGCTCGAAAGTCCCGATTGTGCACTGCCACAGCAACTGAGTCCCGGTCTTGATTTTTCAAAGGTCGGCGTATGAGCGTATACGAAGCTAACTTTGATGGGCTGCCAGGCCCGACACACCATTACGCTGGGCTGTCGTTTGGTAATGAAGCTTCTATGCGCCATCGCCACTGCGTTTCTAACCCGGCGCAGGCAGCTCGTCAGGGCCTGCAGAAAATGAAAGCACTGGCGGACGCAGGATTTGTCCAGGGCGTGATTCCCCCCCACGAGCGCCCAAACCTGCTGCTGCTGCGCCAGCTGGGTTGGCAGGGGAGCGACGCAGAGATTTTGAATGCGGTCTATCACCAGGCGCCCGGGCTTTTAGAGGCGGTAAGTTCTGCCTCAGCGATGTGGGTGGCGAATGCCGCAACGGTTGCACCGTCCGCAGATACGATTGACGGTCGCGTGCATTTGACGGTCGCAAACCTGAACAGCAAGTTTCACCGGGCAAGTGAGGCGCAGACCACAGAACGTATTTTACGGGCTATTTTTTGTGATGATAACCGCTTTGTAGTGCATGGCGCGCTCCCGCAGGCGGCGTGGTTTGCCGATGAGGGAGCGGCCAACCACAGCAGGCTATGCGGTAATTACGGTGATACCGGGCTGCATCTCTTTATTTATGGTCGCGAGCAGGCGGTTGAAAGCGCGACACGCTACCCTGCGCGACAGACGCTGGAGGCAAGCCAGGCCGTTGCGCGTCTCAATCAACTGCCAGCAGAGCGCACGCTGTTTGCGCGCCAGAACCCAGCGGTGATTGACGCGGGTGTGTTTCACAACGATGTGATTGCCGTTGCGAATCGTCAGGTGCTGTTCTGCCACGAGCAGGCTTTTCTGGATGCGGCCGGACTGTATGCGCACCTGCGGGAGAAAGTGCCAGGCTTTACGCTGATTGAAGTGCCGGAACGTGCGATTTCAGTGGCAGAGGCGGTGCAGACTTATCTCTTTAACAGCCAGCTTCTGAGTCAACCGGGCGGGGAAATGACGCTGCTGTTGCCGCAGGAAGCGCGTAGCCACAGCGGCGTCTGGCGCTGGCT
>JALAGK010000361.1 GCA_022712475.1 Enterobacteriaceae bacterium | reverse complement strand
TGACTATCGGTATGCTGATGGCGACATTCATGGTCTCTATGATGACGCTTTTTAGCGAAGAGCAGTTTCTGTCCTGGGGTTGGCGTATTCCCTTCGTGCTCAGCTCTGTCCTGGTGCTATTAGGACTTTGGATCCGCCGCGATATCGATGAAACCCCGGAATTCAGAGAAGTTAAGCGCAGCGGCCAGGAGAGTAAAGCCCCCTTGCGCGATACGTTGAAGTACCACTGGCGCGAAGTGCTGATTGCCGCTGGCCTGAAGGTTGTGGAAACCGCACCGTTTTATATCTTCTCAACGTTTGTCGTAAGCTATGCCACAAATACATTGAGCTATGAACGCGCCCAAGCGCTGGAGTCGGTCACGCTTGGCGCGCTGGTGGCAACGCTCATGATCCCACTGATGGGGCTGTTGTCTGACAAGGTTGGCCGCAAACGCATGTACGCGACGGGCGTGGTGCTGATAGGTCTCTTTATCGTGCCCTGGTTTACCCTGCTGGATACCGGCACCACCTGGGGCATCATGCTGGCAACGGTCATCGCTTTTGGTGTCCTGTGGGCACCGGTAACGGCGGTACTGGGCACCCTGTGCTCAGAGATTTTCCATGCCAATGTACGCTATACCGGTATTACGCTTGGCTATCAAATAGGTGCCGCGCTCGCAGGTGGTACCGCGCCGCTCATTGCGACCGGACTGCTTGCCAGCTCTGGTGGTGACTGGACGCCGGTTGCCTGGTATATGAGCGTGACGGTAATGATTTCCCTGATAGCCATTTTCTTTGCTATCCGCAGACAGGCGATGCCAGAGGAACAAGATATCCGCACGCAGTCACACCGCGCCTGATAGCAAGCAGGCTTCGCACTTGCGAAGCCTGCTTTAGTCATACTGAAAAGCCTGGGTGAACGCATAGCGGGTTTGCAGCGACTCACGCGCGTATTTCTCGGTCTCAGAAACACTCCCCCGAAGGCAATTGTTACGCTCATCCCATTTTTCACACACGCGCACCGTCTCCTGCACGCTGTAAGGATGGTTTACCTCGCGCTTACTGCTAAGCCAGCGCCCGTCTTCATGCCACATCAACTGCAAGGTGCCTTTCGCGCTGCTTACCCGTACCAGCCTGCCGTTATTGTCATAAGTAAACTCACGCGTTTCGTCAAAAAAGGAATGGGTGCTGGTTGTTTGCGCGCGAATAAGCCGATGCTGGCTGTCAAAACGGTACGTTGTGTGGTTTTTTCCCGGGCTACCGTCAATCTCAAAGAGCTCGAGCCTGCGTGCTATGCGCCCCAGTTCATCCGTGTCATAACGAATATCGCTGTTACCATGGGTTAACCGCGCGCCCTGCACCGTCACGGCCATCGACTCCTGTGCCTGCCAACCATCGCGGTGAGATTTCGCTGCGCCGCGCGCCCTCATTTGTGTGGCGCCGTAGTCACGATAAATCACTGAACTCGCGGTACTCAGGGTGCCGCAGCGGTCAAACTGATAGTGAAAAGTGCTGTACCCGTCGCTGTCGGTGCCTTTTTCTGACACCACAAACGCAGCAACGCGCCCTTGCGGCCGGGGCGCGTTGCTGAGGATAAATACGTTACTGGTCGTCTCCTGTGGATCAGCACACACAGAGGCAAATGCAGGCTCTGCCAGTCCAAACATACCCGCCAGTACCCGATGCATCACCTTCATGCCTGCTTTCCTTCTCCACGTGTGTTAGCTGCTAATTTGCTCCATTGCCTGCAGCACACGCTTGTCGGAAATGGGATACGGCGTTCCAAGCTGCTGGGCGAAGTAACTTACCCGCAACTCTTCTATCATCCAGCGTACAGCCTGAACCTCGTCATCGTCCTGACGCGTTTGCGGCAGTTTGTTCAGCCACTGCCGCCATGCCTGTTGTACCTGCTCAACTTTCAGCATCTGCGCACGGTCACGATGAGGATCAACGGCCATTTTCTCCAGCCGCTTTTCAATGGCCTGCAAATAGCGCTGGGTATCTGCCAGGCGCTGCCAGCCGTTGCCAGTCACAAAGCCCCGGTAGACTAGCCCCGCCATCTGCGTTTTTACATCCGCAAGGCCCAGCGCCATAGTCATATCCACGCGTCCTTTCAGACGCTTGTTAATGCTAAATACCGTGCTCAAAATACGCTCAACCTGCTTAGCAATATCCACTACCGTATCGTTAAGTTCGGCGCGCACTTTCTCATGCAAACGGGCAAAACCCGCCTCATCACGCACCGCCCCGCCGGATTCATTGATAAGCTTGTCCACCGCGCAAGAGATGCAGTCATCAATCAGATCCAGCACCTTGCCATACGGGTTAAAGTACAACCCCAGCTTGGCTTTATTTGGCAATTTCTCGTGCAGATACTTAATCGGCGACGGAATATTCAGTAATAGCAGACGGCGCAGACCCCGCCACATGGCGTGCTGTTGCTCCTGTGGGTTATCAAAAAGCTTGATGGCCACGCTGTCTTTTTCGTCCACCAGCGCAGGCCATGCCTTCACCTTGTAACCACCGCGCTTTTGCTCGTAGCTTTCCGGCAAGGCGCCAAAGCTCCAGATATGCAGGCCACTCTGTTCAATGCCGTCATCTGCCACCGCAGATAACGTCTCCTGGACTTTATCTTTCAGGCCGCCTTTGAGTGCCTCAAGGTTCTTGCCCTCGCGCAGTGGTTTATTGCGCTCATCCACCACTCGGAATGTCATTTTCAGATGATCGGGCACCGCATCCCATTGCCAGGCATCACGATCAACGCTCACGCCCGTCATTCGACGCAACTCACGTTCAAGGCTTTCAAGCAGCGGCATCTCCAGCGGCGTGGCGCGCCCTAAAAATGCCTCAGCGTAGTTTGGCGCAGGCACAAAGTTACGGCGCACAGGTTTAGGCAGCGATTTAATCAGCGCGATAATCAACTCGCGACGCATGCCGGGCACCTGCCACTCAAAACCACTGTCCTCCACCTGGTTGAGCAGAGGAAGCGGAATGTGCAACGTCACGCCGTCAGCGTCGGTGCCGGGTTCAAACTGATAACTCAGGCGCAGTTTCAGGTTGCCCTGGTGCCAGAAGTTCGGGTAATCCAGTCGACTGACCTTCTCCGCACCTTCTTTAATCAACATGCTCTTTTCAAAGTTGAGCAAGTCTGGCGTTTCGCGGCTGGCTTTCTTCCACCAGCTGTCGAAATGGCGCGCAGAAACAACGTCATGCGCTATACGTTGGTCATAAAACTCAAACAGCGATTCATCGTCAACCAGGATGTCACGACGACGCGAGCGGTGTTCCAGTTCTTCCACTTCCGCGCGCAGTTTCTGGTTATCTTTAAAGAACGCATGGCGGGTTTGCCAGTCGCCCTCGACCAGCGCGTGGCGAATAAACAGCTCACGGCATAATGCCGGGTCGATATGGCTGTAATTCACCTTGCGTGCCGCCACAATCGGCAGCCCGTAGAGCGTCACCTTCTCACTGGCGATTACCGCGCCCTGCCCGCGTTCCCAGTGTGGTTCGCTCCAGGAACGCTTAATCAAATGCTGCGCCAACGGTTCAATCCACTCAGGCTCAATGCGAGCGGCGATGCGGCCCCACAGACGGCTGGTTTCAACCAGTTCAGCGACCATTGTCCATTTGGGTGGTTTTTTGAATAAACCAGAGCCGGGAAAAATGGAGAAACGCGCGTTACGGGCGCCGGTATATTCCTGCTTATCGGCATCTTTTATACCGATATGCGACAACAGGCCGGTAAGCAGCGCGCAGTGCACGGCGCGGTAGTCCGCCGGTTCGCTGTTAACGGGAATGCCCAGTTCTTTTACGACCTGGCGCAACTGGGTATAGATATCCTGCCATTCGCGTACCCGCAGCCAGTTAAGAAACTCGGTGCGGCACTGACGGCGGAACTGATTACCGGAAAGCGCTTTTTGCTGTTCCTGGAGGTAGTTCCACAGATTAACCCAGGCAAGGAAGTCCGAATCTTTATCGTGAAAACGACGATGTTTTTCATCAGACGCTTGCTGTTTATCCTGCGGGCGCTCGCGCGGGTCCTGAATGGACAGCGCCGCGGCGATAATCATAACTTCACGCACGCAGCCGTGGGACTGCGCTTGCAGCACCATACGCGCCAGGCGTGGGTCAACCGGCAGGCGCGACAGACTACGGCCCTGCTCGGTCAGGCGATAACCTTCGCGTTCGTCGGCCTGGCGGATAGCACCTAACTCTTCAAGCAGGCGCACGCCGTCCTGGATATTGCGCTGGTCCGGCGCTTCCACAAACGGGAAGGCGCTGATATCGCCCAATCCCAGCGCTGTCATCTGCAAAATAACTGATGCCAGGTTGGTACGCAGTATTTCCGGGTCGGTAAATGCCGGGCGAGACAGGAAGTCATCTTCAGAATAAAGACGGATACAAATACCTTCCGACACACGCCCACAGCGTCCTTTACGCTGGTTGGCCGAGGCCTGGGAAATGGGCTCTATCGGCAGACGCTGAACCTTGGTGCGAAAGCTGTAGCGGCTGATGCGCGCGGTGCCGGGGTCAATTACATATTTAATGCCCGGCACGGTAAGCGAGGTTTCAGCTACGTTGGTCGCCAGCACAATGCGCCGCCCGCTGTGAGACTGAAACACGCGATTTTGCTCGCTATTTGAGAGACGTGCATACAGTGGCAGCACTTCGGTATGCGGCAGGTCAAGCTTCATTAACCCATCTGCGGTGTCGCGGATTTCGCGCTCACCGCTCATGAAGATGAGGATATCGCCCGGACCTTCACGCCCGAGTTCATCTACGGCGTCAAAAATGGCCTGGAGCTGGTCGCGCTCGCTGTCGTCAGCGTCTTCCACTACCGGGCGATAGCGTACTTCTACCGGATAGGTACGACCTGATACCTCTATGACCGGCGCGTTATTGAAGTGACGAGAGAAGCGCTGCGGATCGATAGTCGCTGAGGTAATAATTACCTTCAGATCCGGGCGGCGCGGCAACAGTTCTTTAAGGTAACCGAGCAGGAAATCGATATTGAGGCTGCGTTCATGCGCTTCGTCGATGATGATGGTGTCGTACTGCATCAGCAGTCTGTCCTGCTGAATTTCAGCAAGTAAGATACCGTCAGTCATCAACTTAACCATGGTGTTATCACTGACATGGTCGTTAAAACGCACCTTGTAACC
>JALAGK010000360.1 GCA_022712475.1 Enterobacteriaceae bacterium | reverse complement strand
GTTTTTTTAAAATCTGCGCCGGCGGAATGGCAGGAACAACGGTAGCGGTTCTCGGTTTTACGCCCAAAATGGCGCTGGCGCAGGCACGTAATTATAAATTGCTGCGCGCGAAAGAGATTCGTAATACCTGTACCTACTGTTCTGTAGGATGTGGTTTGTTAATGTACAGCATGGGCGATGGCTCTAAAAACGCGAAATCGTCTATTTTCCACATCGAAGGTGACCCGGATCATCCGGTGAGCCGCGGCGCACTTTGCCCTAAAGGGGCAGGTCTTATTGACTATATTCACAGCGACAACCGTCTGCGTTACCCGGAATACCGCGCCTCAGGCTCTGACAAGTGGCAGCGTATTTCCTGGGATGATGCATTCAAGCGCATCGCGCGTCTGATGAAAGACGACCGTGACGCCAACTTTGTTGAGACTAATGAACAGGGCGTCGCGGTTAACCGCTGGCTGTCAACCGGGATGCTCTGCGCCTCGGCCGCCAGCAACGAAACCGGCATGCTGACCCAGAAATTTGCCCGCTCACTCGGTATGCTGGCGGTGGATAACCAGGCGCGCGTCTGACACGGACCTACGGTAGCAAGTCTTGCTCCAACTTTTGGTCGCGGTGCCATGACCAACCACTGGGTTGATATCAAAAACGCTAATGTTGTTGTGGTAATGGGCGGTAACGCCGCAGAAGCACACCCGGTGGGCTTTCGCTGGGCGATGGAAGCCAAAAACAACAACGATGCCACACTTATTGTGGTGGATCCGCGCTTTACCCGTACCGCAGCGGTCGCGGATATCTATGCGCCAATCCGTTCTGGTACCGACATTACGTTGTTGTCGGGCGTACTGCTCTACCTGATAAACAACAATAAAATCCACGCCGATTACGTTAAACACTACACCAATGCCTCACTGCTGATTCGCGATGACTTCAGCTTTGAAGACGGGTTGTTTAGTGGTTACGACGCAGATAAACGCCAGTACGACAAAACCAGCTGGAACTACCAGTTCGATGAGAACGGGCATGCGCTGCGCGACATGACCCTGACCCACCCGCGCTGTGTGTGGAATCTGCTTAAAGAACACGTCAGCCGTTATACGCCGGACGTGGTCGAAAACATTTGTGGTACGCCGAAGGCAGACTTCCTGAAAGTCTGCGAAGTGCTGGCCTCCACCAGTGCAGCAAACCGTGCTGCGACGTTCCTTTACGCGCTGGGTTGGACACAGCATACCGTGGGTGCGCAGAACATCCGTACCATGGCGATGATTCAGTTGCTGCTTGGCAACATGGGTGTCGCAGGTGGCGGCGTGAACGCACTGCGCGGCCACTCCAACATTCAGGGGCTGACTGATATTGGCCTGCTGTCCACCAGCCTTCCCGGCTACCTGACACTACCGCAGGAAAGTCATCACGACGTCGAAACCTATCTTGCTGCCAATACGCCGAAGGCGCTTCTGCCGGGTCAGGTGAACTACTGGAGTAACTATCCGAAGTTCTACGTCAGCCTAATGAAAACGTTTTATGGCGACGCCGCCACCCGTGAAAACGGTTGGGGCTACGACTGGCTGCCAAAGTGGGACCAGGCCTACGACGTACTGAAGTACTTCGACATGATGGACCGTGGTGAAGTGACAGGCTATTTCTGCCAGGGCTTTAACCCGGTGGCCTCGTTCCCGGATAAAAACAAAGTTGTCGCTTCGCTCAGTAAGCTGAAGTACATGGTGGTGGTTGACCCACTGGTTACCGAAACCTCCAACTTCTGGCAGAACCACGGCGAGATGAACGACGTTGACCCGGCAACGATTCAGACTGAAGTATTCCGTCTGCCGTCCACCTGCTTTGCCGAAGAAGATGGCTCTATCGCTAACTCCGGGCGCTGGCTGCAATGGCACTGGAAAGGCGCTGACGCCCCAGGCGAAGCTATGAATGATGGCCAGATTCTTGCCGGTCTGTACGACGAACTGCGCAGGCTGTATCACGCAGAGGGCGGTAAAGGCGTTGAGCCGCTGATGAAGATGAGCTGGAACTACAAGCAGCCGCACGAACCAGAATCCGAAGAAGTGGCGAAAGAGAACAACGGCTACGCGCTGGCCGATCTCTTTGACGCAAACGGCAACCTACTGGTGAAAAAAGGCGAGCTGCTCGACTCCTTCGCGCAGTTGCGTGACGACGGTACCACCGCAGCCGGTTGCTGGATTTACACCGGTTGCTGGACGCGCAAAGGTAACCAGATGGCTAACCGCGATAACGCAGACCCATCCGGTCTTGGCAACACGCTGGGCTGGAGCTGGGCGTGGCCGCTGAACCGTCGCGTACTCTACAACCGTGCATCCTGCGATCCGCAGGGTAAAGCCTGGGATCCGCATCGTCTGCTTATTGAGTGGAATGGTGAGAAATGGGTCGGTAACGACATCCCGGATTACAGCGCTGCCGCACCGGAACTGAACGCCGGTCCGTTCATCATGCAGCAGGAAGGCTTGGGCCGCCTGTTTGCGCTGAATAAACTGGCAGAAGGTCCGTTCCCGGAGCACTACGAACCGATTGAAACGCCGATTGGCACCAACCCGCTGCACCCCAACGTGGTGTCCAGCCCGGTGGCGCGCATGTTCAAGGCGGATGCGGCGCGTATTGGCGACAGGAAGGAATTCCCGTACATCGGCACCACCTACCGCCTGACTGAGCACTTCCACACCTGGACTAAGCATGCGCGGCTTAATGCTATCGCACAGCCTGAACAGTTTGTGGAGATCAGTGAAACGCTGGCGAAATCAAAAGGTATCAGTAACGGCGACAGCGTTAAGGTCAGCAGCAAGCGCGGCTTTATTCGCGCCAAAGCGGTGGTCACTCGCCGTTTGCAGACGTTTACCGTTAACGACCAGCAGGTGGAAACCGTGGGTATCCCTATCCACTGGGGCTTTGAAGGCAAGACGCAGAAGGGCTTTGTGGCCAATACGCTGACGCCGTCCGTGGGCGATGCAAACTCGCAGACCCCGGAATACAAAGCGTTTCTTGTCAACATAGAGAAGGCGTAAGGGAGCGAACCTGTGTCAATGCAATCACAAGACATTATCAGGCGTTCGGCAACCAACAGCCTTACGCCGCCACCTCAGGCGCGCGACTACAAGGATGAGGTCGCCAAACTGATTGACGTTTCCACCTGTATCGGCTGTAAAGCCTGTCAGGTGGCGTGTTCAGAGTGGAACGACATTAGCGCCGAGGTTGGCCACTGCGTGGGGGTGTACGACAACCCCACCGATCTCAGCGCCAAGTCCTGGACAGTGATGCGCTTTAGCGAAACTGAGCAGAACGGCAAACTGGAATGGCTTATCCGCAAAGATGGCTGTATGCACTGCGAAAAACCGGGTTGCCTGAAGGCATGCCCGTCTGCCGGTGCCATTATTCAGTACGCGAACGGCATTGTGGATTTCCAGTCAGAACACTGTATCGGTTGTGGCTACTGTATCGCCGGTTGCCCGTTTAACGTGCCGCGTCTTAACCCGAAAGACAACCGCGTATATAAATGTACGCTGTGTGTGGACCGCGTGAGCGTCGGCCAGGAGCCAGCCTGCGTTAAGACCTGTCCGACTGGCGCTATCCACTTCGGTACCAAAAAAGAGATGCTGGAACTGGGTGCACAGCGCGTCGAGAAGCTGAAAAAACGTGGTTATGCTAATGCAGGAGTATACAACCCTCAGGGTGTGGGCGGCACGCATGTAATGTACGTGCTACACCACGCAGACCAGGCGGGTCTGTACCACAACCTACCGCAGGAGCCAAAAGTTGATGTGCCAATTCAGTTGTGGAAAGGCATTCTCAAACCGCTGTCCGCCGCAGGCTTCATTGCCACCTTTGCCGCGCTGATTTTCCACTATGTGGGAATTGGCCCGAACAAAGAAGTGGATGACGAGGATGAGGAGGAACACCATGACTAAGAAGCAAAGCAAAATGATCGTCCGTACCCGGTTTCTTGACCGGGCCTGCCACTGGACGGTAGTCATCTGTTTCTTCCTGGTCTCGCTGTCAGGCATTGCGCTGTTCTTCCCGACCCTGGTCTGGCTGACTGAAACCTTCGGTACGCCGCAGATGGGACGCATTCTGCATCCGTTCTTTGGCGTACTGATTTTCGTAGCGCTGATGTTTATGTTTGTGCGTTTTGTGAAGCACAACATTCCGGACCGTGAAGACTGGCCGTGGGTGAAAAACATCGTCGAAGTCCTTAAGGGTAATGAGCATCACGTTGCGGATGTTGGTAAATACAACGCCGGGCAGAAAATGATGTTCTGGACCATCATGAGCATGATTTTTGTGCTGCTGGTGACCGGCGTCATCATCTGGCGTCCGTACTTCGCGCACAAATTCCCGGTAGAACTCGTGCGCTGGAGCCTGCTGATTCACGCCACAACGGCCATCATTCTGATTCACGCCATTCTGATTCATATGTATATGGCGTTCTGGGTGAAAGGTTCGATTAAAGGCATGATTGAAGGCAAAGTCAGCCGCCGCTGGGCAAAGAAGCATCATCCGCGCTGGTATCGTAAGGTTGAGGCTGAAGAAGCCAAAGCCGAGGCACAAAGCGACAAAAACGCGTAATCGCATTACG
The DNA here is from genome assembly GCA_022712475.1 of Enterobacteriaceae bacterium. Lineage (GTDB taxonomy): Bacteria > Pseudomonadota > Gammaproteobacteria > Enterobacterales > Enterobacteriaceae > Tenebrionibacter. The sequence continues at coordinate 86 of JALAGK010000360.1, read as the reverse complement.
TCTGTTAAAAAGCCGGTCGGGGTAACCCACCGGCTTTTTTATTGGCGTGATTTTTCTCACAACAGCTGTGAATCTAACACCAGAGT
>JALAGK010000359.1 GCA_022712475.1 Enterobacteriaceae bacterium | reverse complement strand
TTTGTTACCTGAATCAGTAAAATATGTGAAGCATAGCGTCCTTATTAATAAAATTACTTTTTTTTGACTGATTCGCTAAAAGGAATGATAACGTGAAAAAAATTGGTGTAGTTCTAAGTGGATGCGGGGTTTTCGACGGATCGGAAATCCATGAAACGGTAATCACGCTGTTAGCGATTGCGCGAAACGGGGCCGAGGCGGTGTGTTTCGCACCGGATAAAACTCAAGCAGACGTAATCAATCATTTGACGGGCGAGCCGATGGCAGAAAGCCGCAATGTACTTATTGAGGCGGCGCGACTGGCACGTGGAACGATTCAGCCTCTCGCGAACGCAAAGGCGCAGGAACTGGATGCACTGATTGTACCCGGTGGTTTTGGTGCAGCAAAAAATTTGAGTAACTTTGCCTCTCAGGGCAGTGTCTGTACGGTTGAGCCCGATCTTGTGACGCTTGCACGCGATTGCCATGCGGCCGGTAAACCACTTGGGTTTATCTGTATCGCGCCTGCCTTATTGCCGGTTATCTTGCAGACACCGTTGCGCCTGACCATCGGAACAGACGTCGACACCGCCGACGTGGTTGAGGAAATGGGCGGCGAACACGTGCCGTGCCCGGTGAATGACATTGTGGTAGATGAAGAACAGAAGGTGGTAACAACGCCTGCTTATATGCTGGCGCAGCGTATTGATGAAGCCGCAGACGGTATCGAGAAGCTGGTGTCTCGCGTGTTGGGGCTGTGTGCGGATGCGTAAACGGCGTTCCGGGATGAAAGCCTGGGTGACGCGCTGGTTATGGCGCATTGCGCTGGTGCTAATTGTTCTCTGGGGTGGGGGGATCGTGCTGTTCAGCTTCCTGCCAGTGCCCTTTTCGGCGGTGATGGCCGAGCGCCAGGTTAGCGCGTGGCTGAGGGGCGATTTTAGTTATGTGGCGCACTCTGACTGGGTTGCTATGGATGAGATTTCGCCCTGGATGCCGCTGGCAGTGGTAGCAGCAGAAGACCAGACCTTCCCGAGCCACTGGGGATTTGACGTGGCGTCCATCCAGAAAGTGCTCCAGAGCAGCGGTGAAGGCTCACGTATACGCGGAGCTTCTACGCTTACGCAGCAGACGGCCAAAAATTTATTGCTGTGGGATGGGCGTAGCTGGTTACGTAAGGGACTGGAAGCGGGGCTGACTGCAGGCATTGAACTGGTCTGGAGTAAGCGGCGAATTCTTACCGTATATCTTAATATTGCCGAATTTGGTGACGGAATCTTTGGTGTGGAAGCTGCATCGCAGCACTATTTTCATAAACCGGCCAGCCGCCTGAGCCAGTCAGAAGCAGCTCTGCTGGCCGCTGTGCTGCCAAACCCTATTCGCTTTAAAGTGAATGCACCTTCTGGCTATGTCATGTCGCGTCAGCAGTGGATTTTGCGCCAGATGCGCCAGCTTGGCGGCGAGCGCTTTCTGGCACAGCACCGCTTGCACTGATGTAGCAGCAGGGTTGACGCCATAGAGAAAACGCTACTGTTATGCACTGTATATAGTGGCGACTGACCCCAGAACATAGCGTGAAAAAGTATGGGATTAGCGTGAGTTTGTGTGGGCAAGCAGGTCTGTAACGACTGGCAGAGCAAAGACAGCTTAGTCTTCGTCAAAGCCGGCGTTAAATAGTGCGACAACTGCGTCAAGCGCTTCCTGCTCCTGCGGGCCGCTTGCTTCCACTTCAATATGTCCGCCTTGTGCCGAGTCCAGCATCAGCAGCGCAATGACACTACTGGCTTCCGCTTCGGTGCCACCTTCGTTACGCAGCAGCACCTCCGCATCAAAACTCTGCACCAGTTCGAACAGTTTCATGGCCGGGCGGGCATGCATGCCCAGCCGGTTGGTGATTTCAACGGTCTGTCTGACGGTCATGTTTTACGCTTTTCCAGCGTGCGGTGGCGGGACTGGACGTTCTTGCCGCGTGAGCGGAAGTAATCGGCAAGCTGCTCCGCGATATAAACAGAACGGTGTTTACCGCCAGTACAACCAATTGCCACGGTCAGATAACTGCGGTTGTTGGTTTCCAACATTGGCAGCCACAGCTCAAGATAGCTGCGGGTCTGGTAGATAAAGTTATGAACCTCAGTATGTCTGTCAAGGAAGGCCGCCACCGGTTTATCAAGGCCGGTCATTGGACGCAGCTTAGGATCCCAGTGCGGGTTAGGTAAAAAGCGTACGTCAAACACATAGTCGGCATCAATAGGGATACCGTGTTTAAAGCCAAACGATTCGAACACCATTGTTAGTTCACGTTCGCGTTTGCCAAGCAGACGCGTACGCAGCATTTCTGCCAACTCGTGCACAGACATTTCCGAGGTATCGATAATCAGATCGGCGCGTGAGCGCAGTGGCTCCAGCAAGTCACTTTCCTGGTCAATAGCACTTTCCAGAGATAGATTTTTGCTTGAAAGCGGATGCAGACGGCGCGTATCGCTGTAGCGGCGAATCAGCGTATTGCGGTCAGCATCAAGAAACAGCAGCTGCGGTGAAAACGCATCGGGTAGGTTACCCATTGCTTGTTCAAAAATCTCCGGGGATTCCGGCATGTTACGCACGTCGATACTGACCGCGGCAGAAATTTTACGCTCAGCCAGCGTTTGGGCCAGCTCCGGCAACAGTACGACCGGCAGGTTATCCACACAGTAAAAACCCATGTCTTCCAGAGCACGCAACGCTACAGACTTACCTGAACCCGAGCGACCGCTGACAATCATCAGCACCATGTACAGTCTCTCCCCACTGATTTACGCCGCACCCCGTGCGCGGCCGGACTTATTCACTGTCGTTTGTATTTTCTGTGATGATTTGCCACAGCTCTTCATCGGTTTGCGCAGCCCGCAGGCGGCGACAGATATTCTTATCGGCCAGGCGCTTCGCCACCAGCGACAGCGTGTGCAGATGCGTTTTAGTTTGATCTGCGGGTACCAGTAGCGCAAATAATAAATCGACGGGTTGGTTATCAATGGCGTCAAAGGCGATAGGTGTTTCAAGCTGAATAAACACGCCAACGGCTCTGAGGGTATCTTCTTCCAGTTTTCCATGTGGGATAGCAATGCCATTGCCGATGCCGGTACTGCCCATGCGTTCACGGGTGAGGACGGCTTCAAAAACAACCTGTGGGGCCAGCCCCAGTTGCTTTGCAGCCAACTCGCTGACAATTTCCAGCGCACGCTTTTTGCTCTGGCAGTGGACGCCAGCTCGGGTACATTCCTGGTTAAGAACATTGCTCAATTGCAGAGCCGAATCATTATTCATCATAATTTCACCTGAGTTTTACGCGCCGGACCTGGGCCACGGCGCGCAAACGTCCGGATTATCAGTGTTGTTTTAATTTGTCTTTATGTTTGTTTAGCTGACGGGCCAGTTTGTCGATCAGACTGTCTATTGCGGCATACATATCCTGACCTTCTGCACCAGCATGCAGCTCTCCGCCGTTGACGTGCAGCGTAGCATCCGCTGCATGCGTCACCTTTTCCACTTTCAACACAATATAGACCTGATTGATCCGTTCAAAATATTGTTCCAACTTGGCGAATTTTTTATCCAGAAACTCGCGCAGGGCATCGGTAATTTCGACGTTCTGTCCAGTAACATTGAGCTGCATAAGTGTCTTCCTTATCAGGTTGGGTCATACCAGCTGTTTGCGCTGATTTGACGGAGGAATCGATAAAGACTCTCGGTACTTTGCAACAGTGCGGCGTGCCACCATAATTCCCTGGCTGGAAAGTAGGGTGGTAAGCTTGCTGTCGCTCAGTGGCTTGGCGGGATTCTCCGCAGCTATTAGTTTCTTTACCAGTGCACGGATTGCCGTGGACGAGGCTTCACCTCCGCCTTCGGTATTGACGTGGCTGGAAAAGAAATACTTCAGTTCAAAAATACCTCTCGGGCTGTGAAGATATTTTTGCGTGGTCACGCGTGAGATTGTGGATTCGTGCATCTCGACGGCCTGGGCTATATCGGCCAGCACCATCGGTTTCATCTGCTCTTCGCCGTGCTCAAAAAAATTCTGCTGCTGCTCAACGATGCAGCGGCTCACCCGCAGCAGCGTATCGTTGCGGCTCTCAAGGCTTTTTATCAGCCACTTCGCTTCCTGCAGATTGCTGCGAATAAACTGGGTGTCGGCTTCATTGCGCGAACCTGCGCCCATGGCCGCATACTGCTGGTTAATTTTAAGGCGTGGAATACTGTCGTTGTTCAGCTCGACGCTCCAGCGACCTTGCTGTTTACGCACCAGCACATCGGGAATCACGTATTCCGGCTCGCCCGTTTGAATTGACTGGCCCGGCCGTGGGTCGAGCGACTGAATCAGCGTAACGGCTTCTTTGAGCACGTCTTCTTTAAGCCGTGTCAGACGCATCAGCGAGCGAAAATCGTGGTTAGCCAGCAAATCGATATGGTCGGCGATGATGAGGCGCGCCTGTGCCAGGTACGGCGTTTGTGGGCTGAATTGGGAGAGTTGGATAAGCAGGCAGTCGCGCAGATCGCGCGCGGCGACGCCAACCGGGTCAAAGCGCTGGATGCGCTTGAGCACCGCTTCCACTTCTTCGGGCGTCACATCATCATTGCCGAGGCTTTCGAGAATATCTTCAACTGATACAGTCAGGTAGCCGGTGTCATCAACGGCATCGACAATGGAGGTCGCGATGGCTCTGTCAGTATCAGAAAAGGGCGTAAGCTGAACCTGCCACATCAGGTAATCCTGGAGTGACTGTGTGGTTTCACCCTGGTAAATGGGCAGCTCATCGTCGAGGTAGTCGGTGCTGCTGCCAGAAGGCGTACCGGCGGTGTAGATTTCATCCCAGCTGGCGTCGAGCGGGAGCTCATCGGGCATTTCGCGCTGCTCCAGCGCTTCGCTGCTGTCGAGAGATTCTCTGTCCGGCGTTTCCTGGGTATCGATTTCATCGTGAGGGTCGGTTTGCTCAAGCAGCGGATTGCTTTCCAGCGCCTGCTGTAGCTCCTGTTGAAGCTCCAGCGTGGAGAGCTGCAACAGGCGAATGGCCTGTTGCAGTTGCGGCGTCATGGCAAGCTGTTGGCTCAGCTTTAATTGCAAACCTTGCTTCATATTCAGAGCAAAACTCCTCAGAAGTCGTGTCTGTCAATCGCTTCCCTGTTGAATAACACTCCGTGAAGGGCTGCGTCAGCGTGTAGCGATTAACGTGCCACACAACGATACCCTATCAAAGTCTGAACTCTTCCCCAAGATACACGCGCTTAACTTGTTCGTCCGCGAGTATTTCGTCCGGTGAGCCGTGCGCAATAAGGTGGCCCTGACTCACGATATACGCGCGTTCGCACACGGCAAGCGTTTCACGCACGTTGTGGTCAGTTATCAGCACGCCCAGCCCGCTATCGCGCAGGTGTTCGATAATACGCTTGATATCAATAACAGAAATGGGGTCAACACCGGCAAACGGTTCGTCGAGCAGAATAAACTTGGGGTTTGCTGCCAGCGCACGGGCAATTTCCACGCGGCGGCGCTCACCGCCCGACAGCGACTGGCCGAGACTGTTGCGCAGATGGTCGATATGAAACTCTTCCATCAGTTCTTTCGCGCGGTCTTCACGCTGTTCTTCTGTCAAATCGTCTCGGATTTGCAGCACCGCCATTAGATTGTCGTACACGCTCAGGCGACGAAAGATGGACGCTTCCTGAGGCAGGTAGCCGATGCCGCGACGCGCACGCGCATGCAGCGGCAGCAGGCTGATATCTTCTTCGTCAATGATGATGTTGCCTGCATCACGCGGCACAATGCCCACGACCATGTAAAACGTGGTGGTTTTACCCGCGCCGTTTGGTCCAAGCAGGCCCACTATCTCGCCTGACTTCACCGTCAGGCTGACATCTTCAACCACCCTGCGGCCTTTGTAGGCCTTGGCGAGGTTTTTTGCTATGAGAGTTGCCATACCGGATTATTTCTTCTGGCCAGAGTTGTTTTTATCCTGGAGCTGGGACGGCACCAGAACCGTAGTGACACGCTTGCCTTTCTCGCTGAAGGCCTGCATTTTTTGCTCTTTCACCAGGTACGTGATTTTGTCGCCTTTAATGTTACTGTCGAGCTGCTCCAGCCATGCGTCACCGGTCAGCACCACGTAGTCATTTTGCAGCTCATAACGCATCTTGTTGGCATGGCCTTTGACTGGCTTGCCGTTGTCCTGCATCTGGTAAAATGTTGCCGGTTTACCGAAGCCTTCGACAACTTCTTTCCCTTGCTCACCGCCTGGACGCGTGACCACCACTTTATCAGCGTTGATCTTAATCGTGCCTTGCGTCACCACCACGTTGCCCGTGAAGGTTGCAACGTTACTGTCCATGTCCAGTGACTGCTGATCGGAGTCAATATGAATCGGCTTGTCTGTATCGCCGGTTACGGCAAGAGCAGGAAGCGAGGCCGCAAAAAGCATACCGGCCATGACGACATTAAGGCTGTGTTTATTTATTCTGAATTTCATAGGAGGTTCTAACCTTTTCAATCAGCTCGGCCGTTTTTTTGCGTAAATTGCCACGCATTTTCAACCCTTGAGAATTAAATGTGGTTCCGTACAGCGTGACAAGATCTTCTGAAGTGACATCCTGCGTCACAAGATTTACCTGAGCATTGTCTGTTGTGATTTTACGCAACTGTGCTTCGGCTGTCAGGGCGTTAACCTCGACGTTGCCATACAGATAAAGCATACGATCTTCAGTCAGTTTTGCGCGATCGGCGCTGACTGCCCAGGTTGCAATTTTATCAGCGTCATACACCGTCATCACTGGTTTGGTAAACCATGACGTTGCAGATTCAGAAAAGTATTCAACATGCTCGGCGATAAGCCGGTAGTTGAGTGCGCCCGCCGGGTTGTACACCACTGTGCTGGAGTCTTCACTCTTGTACGTGGGTTCGCTGGTGTTTTGCGCCACCGGGGCTTTATCGTCGTTATCGACCAGGTTGATGCCGATAAGTATCAGCGCCACCAGTGCCAGCAGGACTATCACCCAGCGCCTTGTTTTACTCATATTGATTGCCCTTTGGCCTCATCAAGCTTGCCTTGTGCCAGCAGCAGTAAATCACACACTTCACGCACCGCGCCGCGTCCGCCGCCTATACGGGTAACGTAGTCTGCGCGTGGCAGCAACAGCGGATGCGCATCAGCAACGGCTACGCTCAAGCCGATTTGCGCCATTACTGGCCAGTCAATCAAGTCATCGCCAATGTAGGCGACCTGGTGCGGCTCAAGCGCAAGCGTCGTGAGCAGCTCGCGGTAGGCGATAAGTTTGTCGGACTGTCCCTGATACAGATGTTTAATCTTGAGTGTCGCGCAGCGGTCTTCCAGCAGTTTTGCCTTACGACCCGTGATAATCGCTACCTCAATGTCGCTTGTGAGCGCACAACGGATGCCGTAGCCGTCACGTACGTTAAACGCCTTCAGTTCTTCTCCACTGTTACCCATGTAGATAAGACCGTCGGACATGACGCCATCTACATCGAGTATCAGCAGGCGAATATCCCGCGCCTTCGTCATAACATGCGCGCTCACCGGTCCGTAACAGGTCGGGAGCATCGCTTGCGGGTTGCTCATTAACAATAATCCTTAAAATCAGACCACGCCTGCGCGCAGTAAATCATGCATATGTATCACACCGCGCAGTTGGTCGCCATCGGCGACGAGAACGGCCGTAATATGGCGTGACTGCATCAGGTTCAGTGCATCTACCGCGAGTGTGCCGGGACGAATACGTATACCGCCTGCGGTCATCACATCAGTAATGCGTAAGTGGTTCAGGTCAACGCCCATATCAAACACGCGACGCAGGTCACCGTCGGTAAAGATACCGGCAATTTTCATGTCATCGTCACAGATAACGGTCATGCCGAGATTCTTACGGGTGATTTCCAGCAGCGCGTCGCGTAACGTCGCCTCTTTGCCCACACGCGGAATCTCGTCGCCTGTGTGCATAATATCGTTCACCCGCAGCAGTAGCTTGCGACCCAGTGCGCCGCCGGGGTGCGACAGCGCAAAATCTTCTGCGGTAAAACCGCGAGCTTTGAGTAGTGCTACCGCCAGTGCATCCCCCATAACCAGCGTCGCTGTGGTGCTGGTAGTGGGTGCCAGACCCAGCGGGCAGGCTTCCTGCGGGACTTTTACGCACAAGTGAATATCAGCCGCACGACCCATTGTGCTTTCCGGACGACTGGAGATGCAAATGAGCGGCACCTGCAGACGTTTAAGCACCGGGATCAACGCCAGAATTTCATTGGATTCGCCGGAGTTGGAAATGGCAATCACGATATCTTTCGCCGTGACCATGCCCAGGTCGCCGTGGCTGGCTTCTCCAGGGTGGACAAAAAACGCAGACGTGCCCGTGCTGGCAAACGTGGCGGCCATTTTGCGCCCGATATGCCCGGATTTACCCATACCCATCACCACGACCTTGCCCTGGCAATGAAACATCATCTCACAGGCACGTGAGAAATCATCGTTAATATATTGATCGAGCTGGGCCAGGCCTTCACGTTCAATATTCAACACGTCTTTTCCTGCCAGCTGGAAGTCAAAACCTGGCGGCAATGCAATGTGCGACATAATCTTTCCCAGTTTACCCTATGGAGTGCGTGGCGGTGATAAACACCACCAGAAGCCACGCGATAAAACCACAGATTAACAGTGCCCCGGTGCGTCGGCCGATGCCCCGAGGGCGTCGCCAGCATAGCAGGGCGAAAATCGCGCTCGCTGCCAGCATGACGCCGTAGTCCCTTGTCACCGCCTGCGGGTCAAAGGTACCAGGTGAAAGCAGCGCCGGAAGGCCGAGCACGATGGCGATATTAAAAATGTTGGAACCGATAATATTGCCGACAGCAATATCATTCTCGCCTTTACGCACGCCAGCCATCGCCGTCGCCAGCTCCGGTAGGCTGGTGCCGATGGCGACAATCGTCAATCCTGGTATCAACTCACTGACCGAAAAGGTGTTTGCCAGCACGGTGGCATTATCAATAATCATCCGTGTAGCAACCGGCATAATGACCAGCGCGACGGCCAGCCAAAGAAAGGCCACGGGCTGGCTGCCTTCGCCAGGCAGTTCCGCGAGCTGCTCGCGCGTGAGCGAGTCGCTGCCCTGGCGTTCGGCAAGCCGCGCAATCTTAACGGTAATCAGCAAATAAATCACGGCGGTGAGTAGCAGCAACAGGCCTTCCATACGTCCCAGGTTGCCGTCCCACAAGAGTGCGCCACACAGCAGACTCATAATTAACATTAACGGCAATTCGCGGCGCAGGACATCGGAATGGATGACAAAAGGACTTAGCAGTGCTGCAAGGCCGAGAATCAGTAAAATATTGGTGATATTGGAACCAATGGCGGTTCCCACGGCCAAATCAAGCTGACCGTTCAAACCGGCGGCAGTCGCAACAATGATTTCTGGTAGCGATGTGCCGATACTGACTATCGTCATACCGATAATAAGCGGGGGAATGCCAAGGCCGCGGCACAGGATGGCAGCAGCAAACACGAGCCTGTCTGCGCCGTAAGCCACCATTACTAAACCGATTATTAACAGCGCCGTTGCTAAAAGCATGCCAGATCCTTTCGTCAGGTATAATCGCCGCTCCACTGGCTTGAAAGCACCGGGCACGCCTGGATTCTGAATCATTGTGAGGAATGCTTAATTTTGACTTTAAGCGGGGCAAAAGTAAAACAAATGCCAGCTTTCGCTAACGGGGTAAGTACTTATTCTGTAAAAATGGCGTGTTTATGGCCAGGCTTATGCACCTGGCGCGTATTCTCATTAAATGGAAGACAAGATTGATGAGCCAGACGCAGACGAATCTGGTCGAAGTGCGGGGAGTGACCTTCTCCAGGGGAGAGCGACGTATCTTTGACGATATCTCGCTCTCAGTGCCGCGCGGCAAGATTACCGCGATAATGGGCCCATCGGGCATTGGTAAGACAACACTACTGCGCCTGATTGGTGGGCAGATTCAGCCAGACGGCGGTGAAATCCTGTTTGACGGTGAAAATGTGCCAGCCATGTCACGCTCTCGCCTGTTTCAGGTGCGCAAGCGCATGAGTATGTTGTTTCAGTCTGGTGCGCTATTTACGGATTTGACGGTATTTGAAAACGTAGCCTGGCCGCTGCGTGAACATACGCGCCTGCCGGAACCGCTACTGTACAGCACGGTCATGATGAAGCTGGAAGCCGTAGGACTGCGGGGCGCAGCACAGTTGATGCCCTCAGAGCTTTCAGGCGGTATGGCACGCCGTGCTGCACTGGCCCGCGCGATAGCACTGGAGCCAGACCTCATTATGTTTGATGAGCCTTTTGTCGGTCAGGATCCGATTACGATGGGTGTGCTGGTGAAGCTGATTTCTGAGCTCAACAGTTCGCTGGGTGTGACCTGCATTGTAGTGTCGCACGACGTACCAGAAGTCCTGAGTATTGCCGATTACGCCTACATCGTTGCTGATCAGCATATTGTGGCGCAAGGCAGCCCGCATGATCTTCAGAACAACGGCGACGCCAGGGTGCGCCAGTTCCTTGACGGCATTGCAGACGGCCCGGTGCCATTCCGTTACCCGGCCGGGGACTATCAACACGATCTCACTGGAACAGGGAGTTAAGCCACTCATGCTTTTCAACGCACTGGCGTCACTGGGGCACCGCGGGTTGCGAACCTGTGCCTCCTTTGGCCGCGCCGGTTTTATGCTGTTTAATGCCATTATCGGGCGGCCTGAGTTTCGCAAGCACGCGCCGCTGTTGGTCAAACAGCTCTACAACGTCGGCGTTTTGTCGATGCTTATCATTATCGTTTCTGGCCTGTTTATCGGTATGGTGCTGGGGCTACAGGGTTATCTGGTACTCACGACCTACAGCGCAGAAACCAGCCTCGGTATGCTGGTGGCGCTGTCGCTTCTGCGTGAGCTTGGACCAGTGGTGTCTGCATTACTCTTTGCCGGGCGTGCCGGTTCGGCGCTGACGGCGGAAATCGGCCTGATGAAGGCGACGGAACAGCTCTCCAGTATGGAGATGATGGCGGTTGACCCGCTGCGCCGCGTGATTTCGCCGCGCTTTTGGGCTGGCGTCATTTCACTGCCGCTGCTGTCGCTCATTTTTGTCGCCGTAGGTGTCTGGGGCGGTGCGCTGGTGGGGGTGAGCTGGAAAGGTATCGACAGCGGTTTTTTCTGGTCAGCGATGCAGAGCGCCGTCGACTGGAAAATGGATCTGGTGAACTGTGTGATTAAAAGCGTGGTCTTCGCCATCACTGTCACCTGGATTGCGCTGTTCAATGGTTATGACGCGGTACCGACTTCCGCGGGAATCAGCCGGGCCACCACGCGCACCGTGGTACATGCATCGCTGGCGGTGCTGGGACTGGATTTTGTACTGACTGCACTGATGTTCGGGAATTGAATTCATGCATACGAAGAAATTTGAGATTTGGGTCGGGGCGTTCATGTTGGTTGCGCTGGCTGCGGTAGTGTTCCTTTGTTTGAAAGTGGCGAATGTAAGCGCCATCAGTAATGAACCGACTTATCGTTTATACGCCACGTTTGACAATATTGGCGGGCTAAAGGCGCGCTCTCCGGTGCGCGTGGGCGGTGTCACTATTGGCCGCGTCAGCGATATTGCACTGGATCCAAAAACCTACCTGCCGCGTGTGACGCTGGAGATTGAGCAAAAATACAATCACATCCCGGACACCAGTTCGCTGGCAATCCGCACCTCAGGTCTTCTGGGAGAGCAGTATCTGGCGCTGAACATGGGGTTTGAAGACCCGGAGCTGGGAACCGCTATTCTTAAAGACGGTGATACCCTTCAGGACACCAAATCGGCGATGGTGCTGGAAGACCTGATTGGTCAGTTCCTCTATAAAAGCAACAGTGACGACCAGAATAAGAATTCAGACGATGCCAACGCGCATCCAGTAGAGAATAATGGGGCGCAGGTACAGCCCGATGCAACACATTGATTACTGGAGAAGAGAGCTATGTTTAAACGTTTATTGATGGCCGCCATGCTGGTGGTCGCTCCGCTGGCAATGGCTGCCGATCAGTCTAATCCTTACACAATGATGAATGAAGCCGCGCAGAAGACCTTCAGTCGTTTGAAGAGCGAGCAACCGCAGATTCGCCAGAATCCGAACTCGCTGCGCGATATTGTTGACCAGGAACTGCTGCCTTACGTGCAGGTGAAATACGCTGGTGCGCTGGTGCTGGGGCGTTATTACAAAGATGCGACGCCTGCACAACGTGAAGCCTATTTTGCGGCATTTCGCGAATACCTGAAGCAGGCTTATGGTCAGGCGTTGGCGATGTACCACGGCCAGACTTACCAGATTGCACCCGAGCAACCGCTGGGTGATAAAAACATCGTGGCAATCCGCGTGACGATTATCGACGCGAATGGCCGCCCGCCCGTACGCCTGGATTTCCAGTGGCGTAAAAATACCCAGACCGGTAACTGGCAGGCGTTTGACATGATTGCCGAAGGCGTCAGCATGATCACCACCAAACAGAACGAATGGAGTGACCTGCTGCGCACCAAAGGCATTGATGGCCTGACTGAGCAACTGAAGGCGATTTCCCGTCAGCCGATCACGTTGGAACAGAGTAAGTAATGGCTGACGAATTGCGCTGGACGCGCGACGGTGATGTGCTGCATTTGCAGGGCGTACTTGAGCATGAAACGCTGGAGCCTCTCTGGCAACAGCGCGCTGTGCTGATGTCAGGACTTGCGCGTATCGATCTGAGTGGGCTAACGCGCATGGACACAGCCGGGCTTGCGCTGCTGGTGCACCTGGTGGCGCTAGGTGTAAATGTGCGCATTAGTGGTACCAGCCCAAGTGTTCGTACGCTTGCGAACCTCTACAATCTTCCTGAAGCAGCGTTTCCGCTGGTTTCTTGAATTTTCAGCATGTTATCTACGCGGCCCGAGTGAATTATCGCCTGGGCCGTTTTGCTTGTTTAAGCGCGCGCTACTTTCCTCTAAGATGTGATGCTGATTCCACAATCCCGATGAATACTTTCCATGGAAAATCATGAAATTCAGACAGTGCTGATGAACGCACTGCCCCTCGAAGAAGTCTATGTCTCTGGCGATGGTAGTCATTTTCAGGTCATCGCGGTGGGCGATATGTTTGCCGAGATGAGCCGTGTGAAGAAACAGCAGGCAGTGTATGCACCGCTGATGGAGTTCATTGCCGACAACCGTATTCATGCCGTTTCCATCAAAACCTATACGCCTTCTGAATGGGAGCGCGATCGGAAACTGAACGGCTTTTAAGCTACTGGTGCCTTGCCGGTAGCGTTTGACACTATTTAGAGAGCAGTTGAATGGACAAATTTCGCGTACAGGGGCCGACCCGGCTGAGTGGTGAAGTGACAATCTCCGGGGCGAAGAACGCTGCCCTGCCTATCCTCTTTGCCGCGCTGCTGGCAGAAGAGCCTGTAGAGATTCAGAACGTTCCCAAACTTAAAGATATCGACACCACCATGAAACTGCTCAGCCAGCTGGGCACCAAAGTGGAACGCAATGGTTCGGTGCACATCGATGCAAGCCAGGTGAATGTGTTTTGTGCACCTTACGATCTGGTGAAAACCATGCGTGCGTCCATCTGGGCGCTGGGACCATTGGTCGCGCGTTTTGGCGAAGGTCAAGTGTCTCTGCCGGGTGGCTGTGCGATTGGCGCTCGTCCGGTGGATCTGCACATCAGCGGCCTTGAGCAGCTTGGTGCCGAGATTAAACTTGAAGAAGGCTACGTTAAGGCATCTGTGAAAGGCCGTCTGAAAGGCGCGCATATCGTTATGGATAAGGTGAGCGTAGGTGCCACCGTGACTATCATGAGTGCGGCAACGCTGGCCGAAGGCACCACAATTATTGAAAACGCCGCACGTGAGCCGGAGATTGTTGATACCGCAGGTTTCCTCAACACGCTTGGCGCGAAGATAACCGGTATGGGGACCGACCGTATCACTATTGAAGGCGTTGAGCGCCTGGGTGGCGGGACCTGGCGTGTTATCCCGGACAGGATAGAAACCGGGACTTTCCTGGTCGCAGCGGCAGTCTCTCGCGGTAAAGTCCTGTGCCGTAACGCACGCCCGGACACGCTGGATGCTGTGCTGGCTAAACTGCGTGAAGCTGGGGCAGATATTGAAGTGGGTGAAGACTGGGTAAGCCTTGATATGCATGGGCAACGTCCGAAGGCGGTCAACGTGCGCACGGCACCGCATCCGGGTTTCCCAACCGATATGCAGGCGCAACTGTCGCTTTTGAATATGGTGGCAGAAGGCACTGGTGTCATTACCGAAACCATTTTCGAAAACCGCTTCATGCACGTGCCGGAGCTAATTCGTATGGGGGCACGCGCTGAAATTGAAAGCAATACCCTGATTTGCCACGGCGTGGAAGTGCTTTCTGGTGCACAGGTGATGGCAACTGATTTACGTGCTTCTGCAAGTCTGGTGCTGGCAGGCTGTATTGCTCAGGGTACGACTGTTGTCGACAGGATTTATCATATCGACAGGGGTTACGATCGCATCGAAGATAAGCTGAGGGCAATGGGCGCTAATATTGAGCGTATCTCCGGCGAATAAGCAGAATAAAGAACAAACCGGGGCATGCCCCGGTTTTTTTATGAGCGTTGACGTATCGCCTGACGCCTGTCGATAAATTCATGCGTGATGGGATCGTAATAGCGTGTAGGCCAGATAACCCAGGGATCAGTGCCGATCGCTTCAGCGATCAACTGTTCACCTTTTGGCCAGGGTCGCGTGAGCGCATTGGCAAGCGTGGAAGAGCTAAGCCCGGCACTGCGGGATACCGCAGCCAGCGATGTTCCGCGCTTACGCAGTGCGGCGATGATATCAGCGTGATGCCAGTCGACATATTGACGTTCCATTTTTTCTCCCTGTCATGTCAGCGGTCAGGATTCCTGTTCAGGAACTGTTATAACACAATTGTATCTTAATGGTTCTTGTTGTTTCCAGTAAATGACGGGATTGTGTGTTAATACACAAAGGCTGTGAAAACAGGATGAAATGACAGGGCGGACCCGCACGCCAGAAGCGTGCGGGTAAGTAAACAGATTATGAATTAATGACTGCGCTGAACGGCAATATGGGCGAGGCCAATCAGCGCTTCTTTATGAGGTGAGTCCGGCAGTGGCGCCAGGGCCGCAATGGCTTTATCGGCTTCATCTTCTGCGCGCTGGCGGGTCCATTCCAGTGAACCACAGGCGGCCATGGTTTCCAGAACCGGTTCCAGTAAATGACGGCCGTTACCTTGTTCGATAGCTTCACGAATCATCTTCTGCTGCTCAGGCGTGCCGTTGTGCATGGCATGCAGCAGCGGCAGTGTCGGTTTGCCCTCGTTGAGATCGTCACCCACGTTTTTGCCAAGCGTTTCACCGTCAGCGCTGTAGTCCAGCAGATCGTCTATCAGCTGAAAAGCGGTGCCGAGGTAGCGGCCATAGTCCTGCAAAGCCTTCTCTTGCTCAGCCGTTGCGCCCGCCAGAATACCGGAACACTGAGACGCAGCTTCAAACAGGCGCGCCGTTTTACTGTAAATCACGCGCAGGTAGTTTTCTTCTGTGATGTCCGGATCGTTGATGTTCATCAACTGCAAAACTTCGCCTTCTGCGATGACGTTAACCGCTTCTGACATCACTTCCAGCACTTTGAGCGACCCCAGACGCGTCATCATCTGGAAGGCGCGCGTGTAGATGAAATCCCCCACCAGTACGCTGGCGGCGTTGCCAAAGGCGGCGTTAGCCGTCGCCTTGCCACGGCGCATGTCGGACTCATCAACGACATCATCATGCAGTAGCGTGGCTGTGTGGATAAATTCAATCAACGCGGCAACGGCGACATGGGCTGTACCCTCATAGCCGAGCGCGCGTGCCGCCAGCACGGCAATCATTGGGCGGATGCGTTTGCCTCCGCCGCTAACGATGTAGTACCCCAACTGATTGATGAGCTGAACATCGGAATTAAGCTGTTCAAGAATCGCCGCATTAACACCCGCCATGTCTTGCGCGGTTAACTGATTAATATTCTCTAAATTCATCGCAAAAGTCTGGCTATCGTGCTGTTGACCACAAGTCCGTATGGGTAATGAATGGCTTACGGATGGTAAATGTAGCTCAGATTGTACCGAAAAAACGCGCCAGATAAACGTTGTGTTTTTTTTCTGCGCGGACTCACAATCGGACTTGTCAAAGCCTCACGATTTGCGTAATATTCGCGCCCTATTGTGAATATTTATAGCGCTGCCTGAATCACACAACAGGGCATGCGCGGAATGCGGAGGTTTATATGTACGCGGTTTTCCAAAGTGGTGGTAAACAACACCGAGTAAGCGAAGGTCAGACCGTTCGCCTGGAAAAGCTGGACATCGCAACTGGTGA
>JALAGK010000358.1 GCA_022712475.1 Enterobacteriaceae bacterium | reverse complement strand
GATATCCAGCTCACCCAGTCGAATGGCATTTTCCCCTACCTCACTGCGACACTGTGCGGACGAGGCTTGTTCACAGCGTTTTTGCTGTGCCAGTAGTTCTGTGACGTTGGTGATGTTCTCCTGCTTACGCGGAATGGCGTTCAGGCTTGCCAGCAAGCGTTTATCGCCAGCATTAATTTTAAGCTGGTCGTTCAACAGTTTTCTGGCCTGCTCATCGTGGCCGAACTGACGCAGGGCTTGTGCCAGATACAGCGTCAGTGGCACATTGTCTGGCGCTTTCTGATGCGCACGCTCAAATTCACGCAGTGCGGTAGCCTCATCATTGTTTTTCAGTGCCCGCATCGCCCTTTCGAGGTGCGGGTAAACAATAAAGTGGCGATAGTCACTCAACCCCAGCGCTTTTGCACTGTCATCAGCTGGTACCTGAGCCTGTGCGCTGGTACACAATAGTGAACCCACCAACAGGCACAGCAGACTCGGCATGCTGCCGTGGCTTTTTAGCATCTTGTTCATGCCTGCTCCTGTTCTAACTGATGAATCTGCTCCTGACTGAGCCCCGCTTCACTGAGCAGCGTCTGGATGGAAACCTGCAATTCCTGCTGCAACGCCAGTACCTGATCCAGCGTCTGCTGACTGATGACGTTTTCAGTCACCAGAAATTCACCCAGCGGCAGTTCACTGCGTTCATGGCGCAGCAACAGGGCATTCATGGTAGAGCTTTTAATGTGGCCGACCGTGGTGAGTACCTGGGCAAAGAGCACCTGGCGCGGTACAAAGTAACGCCAGAGTGACTCGCTCTGCTCCTGAGTGAGCCAGCCATGTTTGACGGCCGCGCTCAACATTGCCTGCTCATCCACACCGCGGTGGCGCGCATACCAGTGACGTAACCCTATGACTACCTGGCCTGACGGCACAATCACGTATTTCACCGGGCGCTGGAGCTTACGGGCAAGCGCTGCAAGCGACACGGGATCAATGCCATTTTCACTTGCCAGCACCATGGTGTCGTGCTCAAGGCGAAGCGGAATAACAGCGTAGCGCAGCGCAACCGAGCCTGGCATTTCGTCAATCAGCGACTGTGGAATGTTACGAATATCTACAGACTCCGTGGTGACATCGTTTTGTTCTGCCAGCGCTTGTGCCAGCTGTTCAGGCGTAACGTAACCCTGGATAACCAGCGATCCCCCAAGTCTCAGGCCCGGGGTCTGACTCAGCAGCACCTGTTCCAGTTGTTCAGCGGTAATAGCGTTATGCTTGATGAGAATTTGCCCCAACGGACGTAGCGCGCGGTTCTCGCCGCTGACGCTGGGAAAGTCGTGGGTGGTTTTATCCCAGGCAACGCGTCGCGGGTCGCCGTGCTGCAGCACCTGTCGCAGCGCACGCCAGGTCGCCATAAAGTTGATGAGATTGCCCCAGAATAACCTCAGCACCGACAGTCCGCCCTGTGCAAGACCGTAATAGGCGGTCACGAAAATCACGCGTTGCAAAATGCGGTTGCTCATCAGCGCGAAGTTAATCCACAGTAGCGTGACCAGCCAGCTACTACCGGCAAAGATAGAAAGGAACTGCCAGGCATCTGGCCACAGACGCTGATACACCAGCAGTAGCACGAGCTGGATCATGATTATCATGGCGATAAAACTTAGAAAATTGCTCAACAGCCCTTTTCTGTCACGCCAGAGGAAGTAATTTAGCGTCATGCTGCTTGACCACTTGTGGGTCTTGAAGCCCTGGAAAACAATGCCGATTATCCAACGTGATTTCTGACGTACCGCTGTGGTAAACGTATCCGGGAAATACTCGCGCACGCAGATGACATTGGATGAACGCGCGCTTTGCAAAAAGCGGCGGCGCGTGGTTTTATCAGACGGGTCTACTACCGGAAAGCGTACAAAAATTTCCGTCATACCGCGGGTCTTGAGACGAAACCCGATATCATAATCTTCCGTCAGACTCTGCACGTCAAAGGCGATACCGTCACCGTCTTCCAGCAGCGCCATAATGGCGCGGCGGCTAAAACAAGTCCCTACACCTGCGCTGGGCACCTGGCCTGCGAGGGCTTCACGCGTGGGAACGTCTTTACCATGCAGTTCTGCGAATTCGTCGATATACGACATGCTGGTAAAGTGCGTCCAGCTGCGTTCAAACGGGTATACCGGGATCTGGATAAGATCTTTTCTGTCGACCAGGTAGTTAAACAACCGCAATTCCATCGGTGAAATAACATCTTCTGCATCATGCAGAATAAAACCGGCGAAACGAAAGTTAGCACTGCGCTCAAACTGGGTGATGGCATCCAGCACGTTATTGAGGCAGTCGGCTTTGCTGGTGGGCCCGGGACGGGCGCAGACCACTTTATGGACATTAGGAAAGCGCGCGCAGACTTCATCCACATCGCGTTGTGTGTCCGGGTCGTTGGGATAGGTCCCTACAAAGATATGGTAGTTTTCGTAATCCAGCGTCATGGCTGCCAGTTCGGCCATGTGTCCGATAACACCGGTCTCATTCCATGCCGGAACCATAATGGCTAACGGCTTTTCATCCGGAACGTAAAGCTCGCGGTAGTCCATATGCTTTTTACGACGATAAATAGTCAGTGCACGCTTGATGCGCCTGCACCAGTACATAATGTCGATAAAAAGATCGTCCAGGCCGCTGATTAACATCATCAGGGCCAGAGTGATAGCAATAACCTTCAGTCCGTAAAGATAAGTCGCAAAAACATCAATAAACCAACTCATTGTGCCGCCCGATAGTGTTGATATGGTTCCGTGCTGGATTTATTACTGCTTATGCGCTTTTAAGAAGTCCACGATGGCTGCGGTGATCTTTTCACTGGAATGGCCATCGCCGTAAGGAGACTCGCCGGTCGCCATTTTGTTGTACTCTTCTTCACTATCCAGCAGGCGCGAGGCTTCCCGCACGATGTCGTCTTCTTCAGTGCCAACCAGACGCGTCACGCCACAGCGCAGCGCGGCCAGGCGTTCGGTTTCACGCCTCAGGACCAGTACCGGTTTGCGCAGCGCAGGGGCTTCTTCCTGCACGCCGCCTGAGTCAGACAGAATGATGACCGCCCTTTTCATCACCGCCACGAATTTGTCGTATTCCAGCGGTTGCGTGAGTGTGATGCGAGGTTTGCCGCTGAGCAGGCGCGTGACCGTTTCCTTCACGTTCGGGTTCGGATGGACCGGATAAACGATATGACAATCGGGGTATTTTTCACTCAGTTTGAGAATGGCGTGACAGATATTGTCCAGCGCCTGGCCAAAGTTTTCTCGCCGATGTGAGGTGACCAGAATGACCCGTGCATCGTCAGGGATTGCCATCTCAAGTGGCGTATCCAGGTTGGCGGTTTCAAGCAAAGCATCAATAACGGTATTACCGCAGACATGGATGTTTTCATCGCCGATGCCCTCTTTAAGTAAATTCTCGCGTGCAGTTTGCGTTGGCGCAAAATGCAGCGCGGAAAGATGGCCAGTGAGCACGCGGTTTGCTTCTTCCGGGAAGGGTGAGTACAGGTTATTTGTTCGAAGACCCGCTTCAACATGAGCGAAAGGAATTCTACGATAAAACGCGGCAAGTGAGGTCACGAAAACAGTGGTGGTATCACCCTGAGCAACAATAAGGTCCGGCTTAACGTTATCAAGTACGCTGTCGATGCCCGTCATTAATTTTGCGGTAAGCTCTGGCAGCGTCTGGTTTTGGGTCATGACATCCAGATCGTAGTCACACTGAATATCAAAAAGCGTAAAAACCTGGTCCAGCAGACCGCGATGCTGTGCGGTAGTCAGTACACTCACGTTGAGTTCGGATACACCTTTCAATGATTTGATAACCGGGGCCATTTTGATAGCTTCCGGGCGGGTGCCCGCTACACACAGTACGGTGAATTTTTTCATGATTGACTCGCGCGCAATGTTGATT
>JALAGK010000357.1 GCA_022712475.1 Enterobacteriaceae bacterium | reverse complement strand
CAGGCCGCCGACCAGCGTCATATCCACCAGCGATAACAGCACCAGAATCAGGGCAGCTTCCGCCGTGCTGAGGATGTTGGGCAGGATGTGAAAAATCTCCTGAAAGAATTTCACCGTCAGCGCAAGCAGCGCCAGCGAAAGGCCAAAGTAGACGGGTGCCAGTAGCCAGCGGGTGGCATACATTGCATTCTCAAAAAAACGTTCCATGAGTATCCTGATGACGTGCAATAAGAAGGCTAATTATAGCGTAACAAAGCAGCGTGTTTACAGGCATTTGCCCTCCGCCCTGCGTGGCCAGTACGTATCGCTTACTGTTTAAACATGTCGCTTTTCACTTTCTCAACACAGTCTGGTTTATTGTATTCAGGCGTCTGCATAGATAGCGAATTTATTTGCCAACATACCTGGCACAAGTATTGCGCGACTCATGCGAGCAATCCTGTAACGTGACAATCCGCGTTCAGCATTTCATAAACAACAAAGGGGCCAGCAGGCCCCTATGATATTTAGCGGTTAAGCATGAATCACTATTTTGGCTTATTCACTTCCTGGCCCACCAGGCCAATCTTGAGATAGCCGGCCTGGCGCAACTGGTCCATTACGTTCATCATCGTTTCGTAATCCACGCTCTTATCGGCGCGAAAGAAAACGGTGGTGTCTTTTTTACCTTCTGTGACGGTGGCCAGCGTATTCACCAGCGTCTCGGCCGTCACCGGCTCATTGCCGATAAACATGGTTTTATCCGCTTTCACCGACAGGTACACCGGTTTTTCAGGGCGCGGCTCTGGCTGACTGCTGGTAGCCGGCAGGTTGACCTTCACGTCCACTGTCGCAAGCGGTGCGGCAACCATGAAGATAATCAGCAACACCAGCATCACGTCGATAAACGGCGTGACGTTGATGTCGTGCATTTCGCCATCGTCGTCGCGATTTTCGTTGAGATGCATCGCCATGGAAGATTAACCTAAACGCAGTTTCTGAGCGGAGGGAACCGGATGAGATGGCGCGCTGGCCTGGAGATCGAGGTCACGGCTTTGCAGCAGCAGCACCTGGGCGGCAGAGTCGCTAAGCGAGGCCTTAAAGCCACCAATGGTACGGGCGAAAATATTGTAAATCACCACCGCCGGGATAGCCGCAACCAGGCCAATTGCCGTGGCAAGCAGCGCCTCAGCGATGCCAGGTGCCACTACCGCCAGGTTGGTGGTCTGGGTCTGGGCAATGCCGATGAAGCTGTTCATGATGCCCCAGACGGTGCCAAACAGCCCCACGAACGGTGAAATAGCACCAATGGTGGCAAGATAACCGTTGCCGCGCCCCAGCTGGCGACCTACCGCCGCTACACGGCGCTCCAGACGAAAGCTGGTGCGGTCTTTAATCCCTTCGTTGTCTTCACTGCCTGCGGAGAGTTCAAGCTCGTTTTGCGCTTCTTTAATCAGCATCAGGGACAGGCTATGGTTGCCAAAGGCCTGTGCCTTTTCATTCGCTTCGTCCAGGGAGCGAACATCTGCCAACAGCGCCTGCTCTCGCTTAAGGTTGCGCTGGCGACCCAGCAGGCTGGCACCTTTACTAAAGAAGATCGCCCAGGTCACAACAGAGGCCAGAATCAGGCCAATCATTACCGCTTTCACCACGATGTCAGCATGGTTGTACATGCCCCAGACGGACAAGTCCGTCGGCATCATCAAATTCTCGGTCACACTCACTCTCCAGGACGAAATTTAGAGAAAACTGTCGGTAATGATACCAAAACAACGTCGAATTGATAGTGGTTCTCATTAGTATTTAAAGACCGCCTGATTTTGTCCTCACTTTCCTTACATTTACAGCGCAAAAATCTCATTCTCACTCAGGTCCGTGATAAAGCGCCTTCAGGTATTGCGCCCTGACGGCTGGCATCCTATTTTGGACATCCAGCCGTACAGACGGGGAAAGTCATGACGAAGAAACATATTGAAACCACACTGGTGAATGCCGGGCGTGATACACGCTACACACAAGGGTCAGTAAACAGCGTGATTCAGCGCGCCTCTTCACTGGTGTTTAAGAGCGTGGCCGCCAAAAAACATGCCACCGCCAACCGCGCCAACGGCGAGTTGTTCTACGGGCGGCGCGGTACGCTGACCCATTTTTCGCTCCAGGAAGCGATGTGCGAGCTGGAAGGCGGCGCAGGCTGTGCGCTGTTCCCTTGTGGTGCGGCGGCAGTGGCGAACACTATCCTTGCCTTTGTGCAGCAGGGCGACCGAGTGCTGATGACTAATACAGCCTATGAACCCAGCCAGGATTTCTGCACCAAAATACTGGCAAAAATGGGGGTCAGTACCGACTGGTTCGACCCGCTGATTGGTGAAGAGATTGCCGGGATGGTCAGCGCCGATACCCGAGTGGTGTTTCTGGAATCTCCCGGATCCATCACCATGGAGGTGCACGATGTGCCTGCTATTGTACGTGCGGTGCGCAGTAAAGCGCCGGATGCCATCATTATTATCGACAACACCTGGTCTGCGGGTGTGCTGTTTAAGGCGTTGGAGCATGGCGTGGATATCTCTATCCAGGCCGGGACAAAATATCTGGTGGGCCACTCTGATGCCATGATTGGCACCGCCGTTGCCAACGCTCGCTGCTGGGATCAGTTGCGGGAAAATGCCTATTTGATGGGGCAAATGGTGGATGCCGATACCGCCTATGTGACGAGCCGCGGGCTACGCACGCTGGCGGTGCGTCTGCGCCAGCATGAAGAAAGCAGCATTGCGATTGCTCAGTGGCTTGCGCAGCAACCACAGGTGGCGCGCGTTAATCACCCGGCACTACCACAAAACAGCGGCCATGAATTCTACAAGCGCGATTTTACTGGCAGCAGCGGCCTGTTTTCTTTTGTGCTGAATAAACGTCTTAACGATGATGAGCTGGCCCATTTCCTCGATAACTTCACGCTGTTCACCATGGCATATTCCTGGGGTGGTTTTGAGTCATTGATTCTGGCTAACCAGCCAGAGGAACTGGCGGCCATTCGTCCGCAGGGCCAGCTTAACTTCAGCGGCACGCTGGTAAGACTGCACGTTGGTTTAGAGAACGTTGAAGATTTACTCGCAGATTTAGCCGCAGGACTGGCGCGTATCGCGTAAAGTTGACAGTCATAGCTACCCGGGATGACACCCGGGTGCACAATCTCAACATTTTGAGACGCCCGGAAACAAGGCATCAGCGTCGTTTGCGGTTACAATAGTCCCACTACTCGCAGTTTGTACGTTTCGCAAGGTAATTCATGGCCGTCATACAGAATATCGCCACCGCGCTCTGGCAACACGATTTTGCCGCGCTGGCGGACCCGCGCGTTGTTGGCATCGTCTACAGCATTATGTTTTTAACCCTGCTGCTGGAAAACGGCCTGCTGCCAGCATCGTTTTTACCCGGCGACAGCCTGTTGATTCTGGCAGGAGCGCTGATTGCCCGCGGTGTGATGGAGTTTGTACCAACCATTCTGCTGCTGACAACGGCCGCAAGCGTCGGTTGCTGGTTCAGCTACCTACAAGGGCGCTGGCTCGGTAATACCCGCATTGTAAAAGGCTGGCTACAGCAGTTGCCCACGCAGTACCACCAGCGTGCAGCGTTCATGTTTGATAAACACGGTTTGATGGCGCTGCTCGCCGGACGCTTTCTGGCATTTGTGCGCACGCTGCTGCCAACAATGGCAGGCATTTCCGGGCTGTCTAACCGCCGTTTCCAGTTCTTTAACTGGCTGAGCGGGCTGCTGTGGGTGGGTGTGGTAACCAGCTTTGGCTACGCGCTCAGTATGATCCCATTTGTGAAACGCCACGAAGATCAGGTGATGACCTTTTTGATGGTGCTACCCATTGTGCTACTGGTGGCGGGCCTGGTGGGCGCCCTGCTGGTGATATTAAAAAAACGCACGTCTCGCTCCTGAGCGTTTTCATTGCCCTCTCCCGCTGCGGGGAGGTGCCAGTTCGCGCGTTTTTCTTCTCTTCTTATCCCTTTCCTACCGAACAGACCGCTGCCCTTTCTCACAATCATAGCGAGAGAGCCCAATAAATTTACTCTCCTGCGCGTTTTTCGCCACGTTTAATTAAAAATCGCATAACAAACACGCTTATATTTTGTGTGGAATTAGCAACAAAAATCACATCCACAAAATAACAGGGAAAACGTTATGTCTGTAATCAACGTTTCGCTCTCTCCTCGCCGAGGGAGTTTTCAATGAGCAAAGAAAAACCAGGTGTTATCCCGCCACGTCGGCGCTTCCTGCAGCAGTCGCTGGCGTTAATACCCGCTGTAGCGGCAGGTGGCAGCCTGCTGAGTGTGGCAGCCAGCGCGCAACCCCCCGCCTCTGCTGGCGTCTCAACGGACTACGTTCCCACCTTTTTTAACAACGACGAGTGGCGCTTTGTGCTGGCTGCTGTGGACCGTCTCATCCCGCAGGATGAGTTTGGCCCGGGAGCCGTGAGCGAAGGCGTGCCAGTTTTTATCGACAAGCAGATGGAGCTGCCCTACGGCTACGGCCATCTGTGGTATATGCAAGGCCCTTTCGCCAGTGCCGTACCGGAGCTGGGTTATCAGTCAAATCTGGCTCCTCGCGATACCTGGCGACGTGGTATTAAAGCCACCAACGCCTGGTGCACTGACAAACACAGCAAGGTGTTTGCTGACCTGACGCATGCGCAGCAAGAGGATATTCTCACCCAGCTAGAGAAAGGCACGCTGGATTTCCCGGAAGTGCCCGGTGCGCTGTTTTTCACCCAGATGCTGGAAAACACCAAAGAAGGCTATCTGGCCGATCCGCTGCACGGCGGTAACCAAACGCTGGCTTCATGGAAACTCATCGGTTTTCCCGGCGCACGCGCCGACTATCCGCAAGTCATGGACAACCCTAACCAGCCCTATCCTCTCGGCCCTGTGAGCATCAGCGGTAAAAGGAGCGTTTAGCATGAGCATTAAAAAGGATGCCGTCGATATTGTTATTGTCGGCTTTGGCTGGACCGGCTCGCTGATGGCGCGTGAACTGGCCGAAACGGGGCTGAAGATTGTGGCACTTGAGCGCGGCGATGCGCGCGACACCTGGCCTGACTTTGCCTACCCTCGCATTGCTGATGAGCTGACTTACGGCATACGCCTGAAGCTATTCCAGGACGCCTCAAAAGAAACCGTCACCGTGCGCCACACCCAGTCTGATACGGCACTGCCCTACCGCCGTTTTGGCTCGTTTCTGCCCGGCGACGGTGTTGGCGGCGCGGGCGTACACTGGAACGGCATGCTGTGGCGACCGCTTGAGGCGGATTTAAAAATGCGCAGTACCGTGATTGAAAAGTACGGCGCGGATTTCATCCCGGCGGATATGACGCTACAGGACTACCCTTTCACCTACGAAGAAATGGAGCCGTTTTTCGACAAGTTTGAAAAAATCTGCGGTACCGCGGGTCAGGCAGGAAACGTGCGGGGACAAAAACTTGAGGGCGGTAACCCGTTCGAAGCGCCGCGTCAGAATCCTTATCCCACCAAACCGCTCAAGCAGCAGTACGCCGGTATGCTGTTTAGCAAAGCCGCAAAAGCGCTGGGCTATCATCCATTTCCGGTGCCTGCCGCCAACTGTAGCGAACCCTGGACTAACCCTTACGGCGTGCAGCTGGGCGTGTGCAACTATTGTGGCTTCTGTGAACGTTTTGGCTGTTTTAATTACTCCAAAGGTTCTCCGCAAAGCTGTGTTTTACCCGCCCTGCGCGCGTACAAGAACATTGAGCTGCGTACCCACGCACATGTTATTCGCGTCAATACGGACACCAGCGGCACACAGGCAACCGGCGTAACCTATATTGACCGCGACGGCCAGGAGGTCGAGCAACCTGCAAGCCTGGTGATACTGAGCGCCTTCCAGCTACACAACGTGCGTCTGCTACTGCTGTCTAAGATTGGTAAACCTTACAATCCCGTCACCGGCGAGGGCGTGGTCGGGCGCAACTATGCCTATCAGATGAACGGCGGCATCTCGCTATTTTTCAAAGACGATAAGTACTTCAATCCGTTTGCCGCCAGTGGTACTACCGGCATGTATATCGATGAGTTTAACGCAGAGAACTTCGATCATTCCCGACTCGGCTTTATCGGCGGCGCCACCATTTCTGCCACCACCACCGGCGGGCGGCCCATTCAGCAGATGACGCTACCGGCCAGTGCGCCGAAATGGGGAACGGGCTGGAAGAAGGCGATTAAAAATAACTACCTGCACAGCATGAGCATTGGTTCATCCGGCTCGGTCATGCCGTATAAACAATGCTATCTGGACCTGGACCCAACCTATAAGGATGTGCACGGCCAGCCGCTGCTGCGCATGACCTTTGACTGGCAGCCCAACGAGCTGAAGATGACAAACTTTATTGGCACCAAAGCCGAAGAGATAGCCCGGCTTATCGGGCCGGACCATTACGAAATGCAGTTTAAAGGCATGGATGCACATTACGATGTGCGCCCTTATCAAAGTACGCACACCACCGGTGGCGCAGTGATGGGCGACAACCCGACCACCAGCGTGGTGAACAAATACCTGCAAAGCTGGGATGTGCCGAACCTGTTTGTGCTCGGGGCTTGCTGCTTCCCACAGAACCTGGCGTATAACCCCACGGGCATTGTCTGTGCCACGGCACTGTTTGCCGCGCACGCCATCCGCACGCAGTATCTCGCCAACCCCGGACCGCTGGTCCAGGCCTGAAGGGAGACAGGTAAATGAAAAAGAGATGGACAGCGTTATTACCGCTGCTGCCCCTGGCCCTGCTGGTACAGAGTGCACATGCCAGTGACGACACCCGGATTAAACAGGGCGAATATCTGGCCCGCGCAGGCGACTGTGTGGCCTGCCACAGCACCGCAGGCGGCAAACCCTTTGCCGGTGGGCTAAAAATGTCGACACCGGTAGGTGCGATTTATTCCACCAACATTACACCCGACAAAGCTACCGGCATTGGTGAGTACAGCTACGACGATTTTGCCAAAGCGTTGCGTGAAGGCGTGGCGAAAGACGGACGCAACTTGTATCCGGCCATGCCCTATACCTCATTCGTCAACATCAGTGATGAGGATATGCACGCACTGTATGCGTATTTTACACAGCGCGTGAAGCCGGTGAGCCAGCAAAATCACGACAGTGACATTCCCTGGCCGCTTAATATGCGCTGGCCGCTGGCGGTATGGAATATGCTGTTTGCCAGCAGCCAACCTTTCACCCCCGACCCGATGCTGTCAGCCCAGGAAAACCGGGGGGCTTATCTGGTGCAAGGGCTGGGCCACTGCGGTACCTGCCACACACCACGCGGCATAGGCTTTCAGGAAAAAGCGCTGGACCATCACGATAGCGCTTACCTGACCGGCGGTACGCTGGAGGGCTGGCATGCGCCAAACCTGACGGGCAACGCCAGAGAGGGACTGGGACGCTGGTCGGCGGCGGATATTGCACAGTTCCTCAAAACGGGGCAAACGACTCATGTCGCTGCATTTGGTTCAATGACAGACGTTATTACCGACAGTACGCAGCACCTGAGCGATGAAGACGTGCAGGCTATTGCCGCGTACCTGAAAACACTTGCGCCGTCTGACGCACAGTCTACAGCACCGGCTGGTAACAGTGATACCGCCGCCACACTCATCCGTGGTGACATGCGTAAACCTGGCGCGCAGGTGTACATGGACAATTGCGCCGCCTGTCACCGCACGGATGGTAAAGGCTATGCCGGTACGTTCCCGGCTCTGGCGCACAATAGCGCCGTGCTCAGTGACGACCCGTCGTCACTCATTAGCCTGGTACTGAAAGGCGGTAAGGTACCGGTCACACAGCAGGCGATTACGGGTCTCGCAATGCCCGACTTTGGTTGGCGTCTGGATGATAAGCAAGTAGCCGACGTGCTGACGTTTATCCGCAGCGGATGGGGCAACAATGCGATAGCGGTTAAGCCTGATGAGGTTAAGGCGCTGCGCGAGAATATCAGTACCGTCGAACGTAAAAGTCAGCAACGCTGAAAATAGCTTTAATGTCCGCCTGCGGACATAAGCGCTCAAACTCAGCAGTAAAAATCCCGCTTGCGGTAAACCGCCAGGCGGGATTTTTTTACGTTGCAATACCGGTTATTACGGCCTGAGTTCCGGCATTGCCACGCTGCGCATTCGCGCTACTTCCTCGCCCGGCGTGACACCAAAGTAGCGTTTAAACTCACGGCTAAACTGCGAGGCGCTTTCGTACCCAACGCGTACGGCCGCAGCACTGGCCTTCATGCCATCACGCACCATCATCAGTCGCGCTTTGTGCAATCGGTAAGACTTAATGTACTGCAACGGCGAGGTGCTGGTCACCGCTTTGAAATTGTGATGAAACGCCGAAAGGCTCATGTTGGCCTCAGAAGCCAGCCGGTCCACGCTCAGGTTCTCGGTGTACTGGCTTTCAATGCGCCGCAGCGCACGGCTTATCTGGCTAAAATGCGTCTGGCGGCTCACCAACGCCAGTAGCGCCCCGCCACACGGTCCGGTAAGGACGTGATACAGAATTTCGCGAATGATTTGCTTGCCCAGCACGCGGGCATCCAGCGGGCGATCCAGCACATCCAACAGCCGCTCGGCGGCACAGAGGATCTCCTCGCTCAGCACACTGGAATTGATGCCGCTGGCCGAATGCTGTGGTGCAAAGCGGTCATCCTCACCAATATCCAGCAGTAAATCCTGTAGCTGCGTGACATCAATATTCAGGCGCATGCCGGCAAGCGGTATCTGCTCTGTGGCGAAGGTTTCGCATTCAAACGGCAACGGCACCGTCAGCAGCAGGTATTCGCTGGCATCGTAGCGAAACACCCTGTCATTGAGATAACCTGTTTTATGTCCGGAAAAGAGAAAAATGATACCTGGCTGATACATGACTGGCGTGCGCGGGTAGGGCTGAGTGCCCCACAGCAAGTCGAGGTTGAGGCGTTTAGCCTCCTCATCTTTGCCTTTTTGTTTCAGAAAGTTAACCTTCTGCGTTAGTGCCTGACATATAGCCTGCCTGTCCATCTCTCCCGCTCCGCCTGCCTGTTTATGATGCATAAAGTGTGCACAGAAAATGGCATTTTCTCCAGCCCTGTGGAGAAACAGGCAAGATAAAGGCAGGAATGAGCATTGAGCAAAAACGGCTTTACCGCTCAGAATAGCGTCATCCGGCAACTATCCATTGCCCTGATTGCTAACCCAGCCGAGGGATAACCTGACATGAACAACTTCAACCTACACACCCCGACCCGCATTCTGTTTGGTAAAAACGCCATCGCTGAATTACGCGCACAGATCCCGGCAGACGCCCGCGTGCTAATTACCTACGGCGGCGGTAGCGTGAAAAAAACCGGCGTGCTCGACCAGGTGCTCAGTGCACTTCATGGTCTGGACGTGCTGGAATTTGGCGGCATTGAGCCAAATCCGTCTTATGAAACGCTGATGAAAGCCGTAACACTGGTGCGCGAGCAGAACGTGACCTTCCTGCTGGCCGTCGGCGGTGGCTCGGTGCTGGACGGCACCAAGTTTATTGCCGCTGCCGCCCTGTATCCGCAGGATATTGACCCGTGGCATATTGTGGAAACCCGCGGTAGCGACATTACCCGCGCCGTGCCGATGGGCTCGGTACTGACACTGCCTGCAACCGGCTCCGAGTCCAACAGCGGCGCGGTGATTTCCCGTCGTTCAACGGGCGACAAACAAGCGTTCATGAACCCGCACGTACAGCCCCTGTTCGCCATCCTCGACCCGGTTTACACCTACACCCTGCCGCCGCGCCAGGTTGCCAATGGCGTCGTGGACGCCTTTGTACACACCATTGAGCAGTACCTGACGTATCCGGTGGATGGGCGCATTCAGGACCGTTTTGCCGAAGGCATCCTGCTCACGCTGATTGAAGAAGGCCCGCGCGCGCTGGCCGAGCCAGAAAACTACGACGTGCGTGCCAACGTGATGTGGGCCGCTACCATGGCGCTTAACGGCCTGATTGGTGCAGGCGTACCGCAGGACTGGGCTACCCATATGTTAGGCCACGAGTTGACAGCGATGCACGGTCTTGACCATGCGCAGACGCTGGCCATTGTGCTGCCATCGCTGATGAACGAGAAACGCGATACCAAACGTGAAAAACTGCTGCAGTACGGCGAACGCGTGTGGAATATCACCGAAGGCAACGAGCAACAGCGTATTGATGCGACCATCGCCGCCACCCGCGATTTCTTCGAGCGTATGGGGGTGAAAACCCATCTGTCAGACTACGGCCTTGACGGCAGTTCCATTCCTGCGCTGCTGGCGAAACTCGACGAACACGGCATGACGGCACTCGGTGAACGTGGCGATATCACACTTGATATCAGCCGCCGTATTTACGAAGCCGCGCGTTAAGATTTTACCCCCCGACCTTTCGTTTTCGGTTATTTCGGCCAGACTTAGTCATTACCAAACCGGGGCACCGCCCCGGTTGTGAAGTCAGTAAGGAGGAAGTAATGACACATCCCTCTCAGATTAAACTCTCCGACGGTAATCTGATGCCGCAGTTAGGGCTTGGCGTATGGCAGGCAAGCCATGACGAGGTTGTACCGGCGGTGCAAAAGGCGCTGGAGGCAGGCTATCGCTCTGTCGATACTGCCAGCATCTACAAAAACGAAGACGGCGTAGGCGAAGCGCTGGCAAATGCAGGCATAGCGCGTGATGAGTTGTTTATTACCACTAAACTGTGGAATGCCGACCAGCACGATCCGCGAAGTGCGCTTCAGGCGAGCCTGAAAAAACTCAGACTGGATTATATCGATCTTTATTTAATTCACTGGCCGGTGCCGGTTCAGGATAATTACGTCGACGCCTGGAAAGGCATGATTGAACTGCAAAAAGAAGGGCTTATTAAGAGCATCGGCGTGTGTAACTTTAACGTTGAGCACCTGCAGCGCATTATTGACGAGACAGGCGTGACGCCGGTCATCAACCAGATTGAGCTGCACCCGCTGCTCCAGCAGCGCCAGCTGCATGCCTGGAACGCCACCCACAAGATTCAGACCGAATCCTGGAGCCCGCTGGCACAGGGCGGCGAAGGGGTATTTGATCAAAAGTTGATTCGCTCGCTGGCGGATAAATACGGCAAAACCCCGGCGCAGATTGTGATTCGCTGGCATCTCGACAGCGGGCTGGTGGTGATTCCGAAGTCAGTTACACCATCACGCATTGTCGAGAACTTTGACGTGTGGGATTTCCGGCTTGATAAAGATGAGATAGCCGATATCGCAAAACTGGATGTGGGCAAACGGCTGGGACCGGATCCGGATACATTTAGCGGGTAGACAGCCTTATTCCAGGGCGTCACAAGGTAATGACAAAAGGCCATTTTATGGCCTTTTGTCTATCATTGACTAAAGATAGCGACGTTAAGAAAATGGATTTCCTCGCAAATATCCGCTTTCCCTCACCAATACAGGGAGGCGTTACTACATCGTCAGTAAAGCTTACCTGCTCATAGCTTCGTCAAATCCCGCCACGTCTGTATCCAGTAACCCCTTTGCGAAGAGATAAAAACAATAGATATCGCGGAAAGTTGAACCGAGGCCTAACGAGACACGAATTGCCCCACAGCTT
>JALAGK010000356.1 GCA_022712475.1 Enterobacteriaceae bacterium | reverse complement strand
TCACCGCACCAATCGCGCGCGTGTTAGCAAGCGAGTCTTCAATCTGCAGCGAGAGATAGGTGCCAAGGATACAGAAGATGGAGAAGGTGACGTAACACAGCAGCTTGTGGGGCAACCGCACGCTGACCTGCATCAACGGAATAAAAAGGCGGGTTTTACTCATAAGCCAGGCGATGACCAGAAACACGCACATCTGCTGTAACAACAGTAAAACCAAATCGAAGGAATACATACCGAAAACCACAAGTTCGCAATTCCCGCACCATAGCGCGAATAGCAAAAACTTTCTTTGAATCACAGCATAAAAACGCGCTCAGGCCAGGCGGCGGGCCTGACAAGCCGCGCAAAACACGCCGGCTGCACAAAGGCAGCCGGAGCGTCATCAGACATTACGCTGCACGCAGCCGGTAGTCATTAAGCAGCATCCCGGTTTCACTGACCAGCACCAGCCGATAGAGCAGCAATAAAGACCAGGCGCCGCCGGGCTTGAGACCAAACTTGCGCATCACATAGTGGATGTTGCCATAGACCGCACGCGGCTGCACATGGTGCTCATTCGCCAGTTCAACAATTTCGGTGCCATCAAGCATGCCACACAAAAAATACACGGAGCGTGCCGGGATAAAGATGCGTCGTGCTTTACCGCGCCGCTCCCAGTGCAAAAAGTCGGCAGGGTCACAGCCCTTCACCAAATACCCCACGCCAAAATGGCGCAGTTTTTTATTCACATGCTCAAAAACCTGCACAATCCTGGCGCGACAGCGTCGTAGCTCCAGAATAATGGGAACAGCTTTTGCGTTATTATCCACGGCAAGAAACACCACATCATCCGACCCGATGTTGTCGCTCATGGTCCGCACCTCGGCGATGTCCGGGGCGATATTGACGAGCACCTTGCCCTGCTCCCGGTAGAGTTCACTGAGTCCCACGGCGAAATAACTATCATCGGTTATGAGATAAAAACCCATTATAATTTCATCTCCTTGAAATTAATCCGTTTATCCACAGCGCCCACTCTACGCAATCTCCCTGCGACAGCCGTCCGGCGCGCCGTGTTTATTTTTTGATTACGCCTTCGCCAACCAGTTAAGCAAAATGGCCGCGTTATACATCACCGCAACGTTGCTGTTGTAGCCATCGTAACGGTTGTTAATCGCCGAAATCTGGTTATTGAAGTGGTCGCTTTCAGCACTCAGTACGTCAAGTAGCGTACGCGTACCCAGGTGATACCACTGGCGATAGAACATATCGCGCACGCGGTCGGTTTCGGCGCTGAGCTGTACATAGCTTTCTGCACGCATCAGCGATGAGTCGCGGGTTTCCACCATGTTGCGAATCTGGTATTCCAGCTCATAACGCGAGGTCTGGGTTTTTTCCTGTGCCGAGCGCATTTTTGCCAGCGCAGCCTGGCGCTGAGCGCGCTCAGAACCGCCGCTAAACGCGCTCCACTCCACGTTCAGGCCGGTGTACCACGCATCCGTATCGCCGTACTGGTCTTTCGCCGTACTCTTTTGCACCACCCATTTCACCTGGGGCAGACCGCCGGCACGGATAGCTTCCGCCTGTGCGTCGGCTGCACGCACCTCAGCTTCGCCACGTTTGAGCGTCGGGTGGTCACTCAGTGCGCTCAGCGCGGTGTTCAGTGCAATCAGGTCGCTGTTCCAGCGCACAGCAGGCAACACCTGAGGTTCAACCCCCATCAGACGTACCAGCTTGATACGCGTATTGTCATACTGGTGCTGCAACTGCTCCTTTTGCGCCTGTGCAGAAAGCAGACGCGCGCGTGCCTGAACCAGCTCGCTGGCACGGCCTTTATCCACGCTGGCAATGCCTGACAGCATCGTCACCAGTTCCTGCATACGCTTAACGTAGGCCTCTGCTACCTGAATACTCTCTTTATAGCGACTCAGGTTTAAAAGCTCGGTCATGGTGCTGGAGGCCACCTGTTCACGGGTCTCCTTAACCAGCAACGCCGAGGCGCTCAGGCCCTCGCGTGCGCTGTCGAGTTCCGCACTAATGCGGCCCCAGTCAAACACCGTGGTATTTACCGAAACTGACGCGCTGGTGTCGCTAATAGAATTGTTGTTGCGGGTAGAATTGCCGCCGCCAAAAGAGCCAAACGGCGCGCTGCTGCCCACGGTCACCTGCGGATAGCGCTGCCCCTGGACTTGTTTCACGCCCCAGCTTGAGGCCTCCATATCCGATAACGCGCCACGGATTTCCGGGCTGTGGTCAAGCGCAATACCCACCATTTTCTTAAACCAGGCGTGGATAGCGGCAGTGGACTGAACGGGCTGCGCCAGTGCCGCAGGGCGCGGCGGGATATCACGCATACGATTTACCGGCGGCGCGTTGAGCGTGCTCGGACCGTCATTGTCCTGTAATTCCGCTACATCTGCGCTGTCCTCGTCAGTGGCCTGCGCCTGCGCGATTTCGCGTCGCAGCGTAGGTTTACTCACGGTCTGCGCCGCTGGCTCAATGTTGGCCGTTTGCTGTGCGCTGGTGGCCCGCTGCGTCACCTCATTATCTTCTTCAATATCGATAATGCGCGTGCCAGAAGCGTTAGCCTGCTGATATTTCAGCGTCGCGTTGCTGGTTGGCGTCAGGCCAAAACGGCTGTACATCGTGCTGTTGGGCGCTTCTTCACGTACGGTTGCGGCAATTTTTTCACTGCCCTGTGGCGCTTCCATTTTGAATCTGGACCCGCCTACCGGTTGCGGCGTGCTAAACAGCAGTTCGTCGTCTGCCGCCTGGCTGCCCTGAACGAGGGCCAGCGATAACGCCAGCGCAACCGTTCTGATTACAAATTTCTTATCCATGAAATTAACGCTCCCTGAAGGCTTCGCGGGCTTTGAGCACCGGCTTGAGCAAATACGACAATATCGATTTTTCCCCGGTGCGAATTTCTACGGTCGCCACCATGCCGGGAATAATCGGAAACTCTTTATTTTTGACATGCAGCGCTGCGCTATCCGTACGGATGTAAACCCGGTAAAAGTTCGGATCGCCTCGTCCGGTACGGGCGCGCTCTTCGTCATAAATGGTATCCGGGCTGATGTGCTCCACCTTGCCATGCAGACCGCCATAAATGGCGTAGTCATAGGCGGTTATCTTCACGGTCGCGGGCATGCCAGGGCGCAGGAACGCCACGTCGGACGGCTTGATTTTGGCTTCTACCAGCAAACGGTCTTCCAGCGGGATGAGCGTCATAATCTCAGCGCCCTGCTGAATAACGCCGCCGCGAGTGGTGACTTTGATGTTGTTAAT
>JALAGK010000355.1 GCA_022712475.1 Enterobacteriaceae bacterium | reverse complement strand
GTATTTAAAAGGCAACGTCCTGCGCCAAAACCCGTTGCATCTGAGTGTCATAAAACTGTCATATTTAGTACATGCAACTGTCACCAAACTGTCCTATTTTTGCTAATGCACACACTAAACAACTTATTACGTTCACCCCAGCAGGAGACATTATGAAAGCTATGCGTACCACCGTCGCTACAGTTGTCGCCGCGACCCTTTCTCTGAGTGCTTTCTCCGCCTTTGCGGCAGCAAGCCTGACAGGCGCAGGTGCAACTTTCCCTGCGCCGGTGTATGCCAAATGGGCGGATACCTACCAGAAGTCTACCGGTAACAAGGTGAACTATCAGGGTATCGGCTCTTCTGGCGGCGTTAAGCAAATAATCGCCAATACCGTCGATTTTGGTGCGTCTGATGCGCCGCTGTCAGACGAAAAGCTGGCAGAAGATGGTTTGTTCCAGTTCCCAACCGTTATTGGCGGCGTGGTGCTGGCGGTGAACCTGCCGGGTGTGAAGTCTGGCGAGCTGGTGCTGGATGGCACAACGCTGGGTGATATCTACCTTGGCAAAATCAAAAAGTGGGACGATCCGGCCATTGCCAAACTGAATCCGGACCTTAAACTGCCGTCACAGAACATCGCAGTGGTACGCCGCGCTGATGGTTCCGGTACCTCTTTTGTCTTCACCAGCTATCTGGCGAAGGTGAATGAAGAGTGGAAATCAAAAGTGGGCGCGGGCAGCACCGTGAAATGGCCAACTGGCCTTGGTGGTAAAGGTAACGACGGCATCGCCGCGTTTGTACAGCGTCTGCCGGGCTCCATTGGCTACGTTGAGTATGCGTACGCCAAGCAGAACAATCTGGCGTATACGCGCCTGATTTCTGCTGACGGTAAATCAGTCAGCCCAACCGAAGAGAGTTTCTCCAACGCAGCGAAAGGCGCGGACTGGAGCAAATCTTTCGCCCAGGACCTGACCAACCAGAAAGGCGACGACGTGTGGCCAATTACCTCCACTACCTTCATTCTGGTCCACAAAGAGACGAAGAAGCCGGAGCAGGCTGCTGAAGTTCTGAAGTTCTTTGACTGGGCTTATAAAGAAGGTGCCAGCCAGGCTAATGAACTGGATTACGCTTCTCTGCCGGACTCTGTGATTGAGCAGGTTCGCGCAGCATGGAAGACCAACATCAAAGACAGCTCCGGTAAGGCGCTGTACTGATTGAATCACAGGCCGGCGCTTGCGTCGGCCTGACTGAGCTAAAAAGAGTGAACTATGGCGGCGACTAAGCCTGCATTCACCCCTCCGGGGAAAAAGGGTGACATCCTGTTCAGCGTGCTGGTGAAACTGGCGGCGCTGATTGTGCTATTTCTACTGGGGGGCATTATTGTCTCCCTGATAATCTCTTCCTGGCCGAGCATCGAGAAGTTCGGCTTTGCCTTCCTGTGGTCCAAAGACTGGGACGCACCGAATGACATTTACGGGGCGCTGGTGCCAATTTATGGCACGCTGGTTACCTCGTTTATCGCGCTTTTGATTGCCGTACCGGTAAGCTTTGGTATCGCACTGTTTCTGACCGAGCTGGCACCTGCCTGGCTTAAGCGCCCGCTGGGTATTGCTATTGAGCTGCTGGCGGCTATCCCGAGTATCGTTTACGGCATGTGGGGCCTGTTTATCTTCGCGCCATTGTTCGCGAAATATTTTCAGGAGCCGGTGGGGAATGTGCTGTCAGCCGTGCCGATTGTGGGGGCGCTGTTTTCCGGTCCGGCATTTGGCATTGGTATTCTCGCCGCAGGCGTGGTGCTGGCTATCATGATCATTCCTTACATTGCCTCGGTGATGCGCGACGTGTTTGAGCAGACGCCGGTGATGATGAAAGAGTCCGCTTACGGTATTGGCTGCACCACCTGGGAAGTTATCTGGCGCATCGTGCTGCCGTTTACCAAAAACGGTGTGATTGGCGGCGTGATGCTTGGCCTGGGTCGTGCGTTGGGTGAGACGATGGCAGTGACCTTTATCATCGGTAACACCTACCAGCTCGACAGTGCATCACTTTATATGCCGGGTAACAGCATCACCTCGGCTCTGGCTAATGAATTCGCTGAGGCTGAGTCCGGTCTGCATACGGCGGCGCTGATGGAGTTGGGTCTGATTCTGTTTGTCATCACCTTTATCGTACTGGCGATTTCTAAACTGATGATTGCCCGTCTGGCGAAGAAGGAAGGAGCACGCTAATGGCCACGATGGAACTGCAAAGCGACGAGCAGCTGGCGCAGTCGCGCCGCAAAATGCAGGCGCGCCGCCGGGTAAAAAACCGCATCGCGCTGACGCTCTCAATGGCAACTATGGCTTTTGGCCTGTTCTGGCTTATCTGGATTTTGTTTGCCACTTTCGCGCGCGGTATCGACGGGATGTCGATTGCGCTGTTCACCGAAATGACGCCGCCACCGAACACGGCCGGTGGCGGGCTTGCTAACGCACTGGCGGGCAGTGGCCTGCTGATTCTGTGGGCGACGGCTTTTGGTACACCGCTTGGCATTCTCGCCGGGGTTTATCTGGCCGAATACGGCCGTAAATCGTGGCTAGCCGAGGTTATCCGCTTTATTAACGATATTCTGCTGTCTGCACCGTCTATCGTGGTGGGGCTGTTCGTGTATACCGTCGTGGTGGCGCAGATGCAGCACTTCTCCGGCTGGGCTGGCGTGATTGCGCTGGCGCTGCTGCAGGTGCCGATTGTGATTCGTACTACTGAGAATATGCTCAAACTGGTGCCAGATAGCCTGCGCGAAGCCGCCTATGCACTGGGCACGCCCAAGTGGAAGATGATTTCAGCCATTACGCTTAAGGCCTCTGTCTCCGGGATTATCACCGGTGTACTGCTGGCCATTGCGCGTATTGCCGGTGAAACGGCACCGTTGCTGTTCACATCGCTCTCCAACCAGTTCTGGAGCACCGACATGATGCAGCCGTTGGCGAACCTGCCGGTGACGATTTTCAAATTCGCCATGAGCCCGTTTGCCGAATGGCAGCAGCTGGCATGGGCCGGGGTGCTGATTATCACCCTTTGCGTGCTGTTACTGAACATTCTGGCGCGCGTGCTGTTCGCTAAACGTAAACACGGTTAATTTTTTACGGCGTGGCTCAGGCGGCGCCGGATAAGGAAACACAAGCAATGAGTATGGCAGAAACAACCCCGGGGAAAATTCAGGTCCGTAATCTCAACTTCTATTACGGAAAATATCACGCCCTGAAAAACATCAGTCTGGATATTGCCAAAAACCAGGTCACGGCGTTTATCGGTCCGTCGGGTTGTGGCAAATCGACCCTGCTTCGCACCTTTAACAAGATGTTTGCTCTTTACCCGGAGCAGCGCGCTGAAGGTGAGATTTTGCTCGATGGCGAGAACATCCTCACCCATAGCCAGGATATTGCACTGCTGCGTGCCAAAGTGGGCATGGTGTTCCAGAAACCGACGCCGTTCCCGATGTCTATTTACGATAACATCGCCTTTGGCGTGCGTCTGTTTGAGAAGCTCTCCCGCGCCGATATGGACGAACGTGTACAGTGGGCGCTCACTAAAGCCGCGTTGTGGAATGAAACCAAAGACAAACTGCACCAGAGCGGTTACTCACTTTCCGGTGGTCAGCAGCAGCGTCTGTGCATAGCTCGCGGTATTGCCATCCGCCCGGACGTGCTTTTGCTCGATGAACCCTGCTCTGCGCTGGACCCGATTTCAACCGGACGCATCGAAGAGCTGATTACTGAACTTAAGCAGGACTATACCGTTGTGATCGTCACGCATAACATGCAGCAGGCTGCTCGCTGCTCGGATCACACGGCATTTATGTATCTGGGTGAGCTGGTGGAATTCAGCGAGACGGATGAGCTGTTTACCCGGCCGAAGAAAAAGCAGACCGAAGATTACATCACCGGCCGCTACGGCTGATGCACCTTGCGGAAACCCGACGACTATCGGATTTGTGGAGTGTTAAATGGATAACCTGAATCTCAATAAGCATATCTCCGGGCAGTTTAATGCGGAGCTGGAGCATATCCGTACCCAGGTGATGATCATGGGCGGGCTGGTGGAGCAGCAGCTTTCTGACGCGATCACCGCCATGCATAACCAGGATAGCTCTCTGGCTAAGCGCGTGATAGAAGGCGACCAGAAGGTCAACATGATGGAGGTGGAGATTGATGAGGCGTGTGTGCGTATTATCGCCAAGCGTCAGCCCACCGCCAGCGATCTGCGCCTGGTGATGGCGATTATCAAAACCATCTCTGAGCTGGAGCGCATCGGTGACGTGGCAGATAAAATTTGTCGTACGGCACTGGAGAAATTCTCACACCAGCACCAGCCGCTGCTGGTGAGCCTGGAGTCCTTGGGTCGCCACACCGTGCAGATGCTGCACGACGTGCTGGACGCCTTTGCGCGTATGGATCTTGATGAAGCGGTGCGTATTTATCGCGAAGACAAGAAAGTGGACCAGGAATACGAGGGTATTGTGCGCCAGCTGATGACCTATATGATGGAAGACACGCGTACCATTCCCAGTGTATTGACGGCGCTGTTCTGCGCCCGTTCCATTGAGCGTATTGGCGACCGCTGCCAGAACATTTGCGAGTTTATTTTCTACTTTGTTAAAGGCCAGGATTTCCGCCATGTTGGTGGCGATGAGTTGGATAAGCTTCTGGCCGGTAGCGACCCGAAAGAGTAACGGCTGCCGTTATTGCCTGAGACGGCCTGCCAGGTGCAGGCCGTTTGTTATTTATGTGCTATCAAATGCAGTGAATAAGTCTGACAAAGCCGCCAGGCTTTGCCCTTAGCCGGTTATATTCCAGCCTTTCTCACGCCACAACGCAGGTAACTCGGCGAGATTGGTAAACATTGTCACGTTAGGGTGATGAATAGGCTTGTTATGCGGGTCCGCACAGAAGTAATAC
>JALAGK010000354.1 GCA_022712475.1 Enterobacteriaceae bacterium | reverse complement strand
CGCATGTTCACCGCGCGCATGACAGAAGATCCCGCAACCGGCAGTGCCGCCGCAGCACTTACTGCTCTGCTGGCATCGCTTCGCGGTAAAACGGCGTTATCGCTTCATATACGCCAGGGCGTTGATATGGGTCGGGCAAGCTCACTGTATACACACGTCGATGCGTCTTCAGGTAAGCCGACTACCCGAGTAGGTGGTAAAAGCGTTATTACCATGGAAGGAACATTTAGCCTTTGATACTTGTTTGCTCAAAAGAGCCCCCCTGGCGCTAAAGTCATTTTTTAACGCCAGGGGATTTACGTGGGGACATAATCTGCAATGAGGATCGCCATCAGGCACGGGCGCATGGTCCATCAATGCGGATACTGAATAATTAAAACATACTGTTACCGCTGGCGGTTTTCTCTGGCACAGTCTGCGTTACATCCCAGTGCTCAATGATTTTATGGTTATCATCAACTTTAAAAATATCAATAATCGCTTTGGTTTCGCCCGGCTCGCGCCCGGTGTTTTTAACATGCAGAATCACATAATTACCATCAACAAAACTCTGCGTGATTTCACTGCGTGACTGCGGGTATTTTTGTTTGAGAAAAGCAATAAACTTCTCAAAGCCACCCACGCCGTCCTGCGCCACCGGATTATGCTGCTTGTAGGTTGCGCCCAGGTACTGCCTGGCCTGGGCAAAATCCTTTTTATTTAATGCACTGTCATAAAAAGCCAGCACGTTTTGTTTATTGATGGTTTCGCTTTGCGTGTTGCCAGCCCAGGCGGTACTGACGGTTAAAGAAAGCAGGCAAAACAGGGCCGCAATGGTTGTACGCATTGTCATTCTCCAGATTAATTCATCGCACGGCGGTTAACTATGTTCCTAATCGTAGCCGCTTCGATAAAAACTTGTTCAACACAGATGTAAAAAATCACGTCACTCCCCGCTTATCTTGTTCCTTCGGTTTTTTCCGTTTGAACTCTCACTCAAGCCTGAGCGTGTGTGTGATGCCACAGCGCCCAACAAATGCCTCGTCATGACTTACCAGCAGCAGCGTGCCGCGATAGTCGTGCAGTGCGCGTTCCAGGAGTTGCTTTGAATCCAGGTCCAGCGCGTTATCCGGCTCGTCGAGAATCAGGATCTCCGGCGGTGGTTCAGCAAGCGTCAGGGCAAGTAACGTTACTTTTAACCGTTCACCGCCGCTGAGGCTACCGAAGGGCAGCAATCCGCGGTCGCCACGAATGCGCAGCGCCCCCAGATGCGTTCGCCACGTCTGCGCACTCACCGTTGGCGCATAACGGCACAGCGCCTCAGTGGTACTCAGAGCCGGGTCTAGTAACTGTAATTTCTGGTCAAGATAACAAACACGCCCATGAAGTGAAAACTCCCCAGCTGTAGGCGGTAACTCGCCCCTCAAAACGCGCAGCAGCGTCGATTTTCCACAGCCGTTACACCCGGCAATGTGCCAGTGCTCACCACCATAAATATCAAACGAATGCGCCTGCGCATTGCCCCAGGGCAGTTGCAGGCGATGTGCATGAACCATTAACCGACCTGACGGCACCACGACAGGCATTTTCAGCATTTGCGCGTCTTTTATCTGGCGCTGCTCGCTCACCTGCCTGCGCTCAGCACTTAACTGGCAAATGACGCGGGCGTTGCGCTGCGCGACCCCCGCCATCTTCCCTTCAGCCCGCTCTTTTTTGCCATCCAGCAATATCGTTGCCTGTGAACCGTCACGACGTAACTTTTCCCCCTGCTGCTGGCGCTTTGCGCGTTTGGCGTCGCTCTTTTGCTGTTCTCGCTTTTCCTTGTGCAATTGCGACGTCAGGCGCACCTCGTGTGCTTGCAGCGCCTGCTGTTTTCTTGCCTGCTCAGTGGCATAAACCTCATAGTTGCCGCCGTATTCATTAAGCCCACCGGCCGTCAGTTCAAAGATAGTGTTCATCTGCCCCAGTAAGGTGCGGTCATGGCTGATAACCAGGCTGCCCGCGCGGTGCTCAAGCAGTTGTCGGGCAAGCCAGCGCCGCCCGGCGCTGTCGAGATGACCATCTGGTTCGTCGAGCAATAAAAAGGCATCTCGCTGCATAAACGCCAGACACAGTGCAAGACGCACCTGTTCACCGCCGCTCAGGCAACGACAGTCGCTGTTAAGTGCCAGATGCCCCAACCCGGCGTCATTCAAGAGGCGCTGCGCCCGGGCGCTTCTTTCCCAACTATCTGCCAGCAACGTAAACAGATCCGGGTCGGTATCACCCGCATCAATGCGCTGTTGTGCGCGCAGGATATCGCTGATGCCGAGCGCCTCGGCCAGGGTTGCCGCTGGTGCAGGTCCGCGCTGTGGCAGGTAATAAAATGCGCGCTCCCAACGCACATAGCCTTCGGCAGGTTTTGCTCGCTGGGCAAGCAGTGTAAACAGCACCGATTTCCCCTGACCATTAGGACCTACCAGTCCCTGCGGTTGGGTAAACAGCGTACCGCTGATATCAGAAAACAGCGTTGTGGCGTTAAAAACCGCGCTAAGACGAGAAAAATGACAGGCTACAGGCATAGATAAGCCTCCTGATAAACAGGGGCTGAAAGCCAATACCCACGTAAAAAGAGTCAGGTTAACGCCACCAGCCCGCAATCAAACACTAACGCCGCTATACCGGGCGTTACAGAGAGTTGAAAGGTGCGGGTGTTACTTCACTGGCGTAGAACCTCGTTGGAGAGAAAAGAGTAAACCCAGCTATGCTACCTGAAGTTTGCGCAAAAGGTAAATTGCGCGGCACAAAAAGTGTGCGTCAATTAAAAAAAACCTCTCTTTTCCGGGAATCTCTGATTATCGCGCGTAACGATATTATGAGGACTGATAGCGGTAGCCAAGACCATGTACGGTACGAATAAGCAAAGGATTATTCACGTCCTGCTCAATGACTTTGCGTAACCTGGAAATGTGTTGATCCAGCGTGCGGCTATTGGGTAAATAATCGTACCCCCAGGCTGCATCAAATAACATATCCCGCGTCACAACCTGATTTTTGTGGCGGTGAAGACAGGTTAAAATACGAACCTCCCGCAAGGTCAGCTCCATTTTTTGCTCACCGCGCCGTGCACATAACTCATTGGGAAAGACATTAAGATCGCCAAATATAAAGCTAAGATTGGGTTGCTGAGTATTAT
>JALAGK010000353.1 GCA_022712475.1 Enterobacteriaceae bacterium | reverse complement strand
GTATGGATGTGCTGTGTGAGATGGGATAAAGCAGCAGCAGGCAGGCGAGAATTATCGCTATCGCGCTACTCACAAGCGTGGAGGCATACTGGTTGCCGAGTTTACTGAACAGTACGCTACCAATAATTCCCGCCCCGCCAAGTACCAGCAGCATTAAGGTGGCAAACCCGGCGCTAAAGCCAGCCACCTGTATTACAAATGGCTCAACGTAGCTGTAAGCCGTGTAATGTCCCGTAACGACTATAGCCAGCAGCACATAGATACTCAGTAACGCCGGGCGACGTGCCAGTTGCGGCAGGCTTTTCAGTGAGCCCGAGTGTTCACTCGGCAGGCGCGGCAGCAGCTTTATCAGGCACAGCATCGTCACAAAGGCCACGACACCAATGGCGAAAAATGTCGTGCGCCAGCCGAAGTACTGGCCAACAACGCGACCCAGTGGCAACCCCAGTACCATCGCTAGCGCCGTACCGGTGGCAATCAGGCTCAGCGCCTGTGCACGTTTGCCTGGAGGCGCCATGCGAATGGCAAGCGAGGCGGTAATTGACCAGAACACAGCGTGAGCGAATGCAATGCCGATGCGGCTAATCACCAGCACTTCAAAGCTCCA
Organism: Enterobacteriaceae bacterium; assembly: GCA_022712475.1. GTDB lineage: Bacteria > Pseudomonadota > Gammaproteobacteria > Enterobacterales > Enterobacteriaceae > Tenebrionibacter. The sequence goes on along the minus strand of JALAGK010000353.1, from coordinate 3,299 downwards.
GGCCAGAAAAGAGAGGACGTGACTCACAATAAAGAGCGCAAACAGCCCAATAAGCAGTTTGCGTCGCTCAATCTTACTGGTAAGCAGCATAAACGGCAGCGACAACAGCGCCACAATCCAGGCGTAGATGGTCAGCATGATGCCGACCTGCGGTGTCTGCATGTCAAAACTTTGTGCAATGTCGGAAAGTAGCCCGACCGGCACAAACTCGGTGGTGTTAAAGATAAATGCGGCGACAGCAAGCGTAACCACTCGCAGCCACGCGACTTTGCGTGAGACGGTATTTGTCGTCATAAATGTATCGCGCTGTGTTAGTGGATAAAGGAAGGTGAGAAGATGATCTTAAAACCATCGGCGGCGCAATGACAATTAATTTGTGAGCAATCTCTCATTTTTTTGCTAGTGCCGCTTTGTATCTCAGTGGAAATAGTTGGCTGGTCGCAACCTTTTTTGAGACGTGGCTGGTGCAAATGCATGCACCTGAACGACGGGTAAGTACGTGGCTCTCATTCCAGTGGGTAATATATTATCGCGTTTGGTTATTGGCTGATGTGCAGCAGGCACGAAATAATTTCTTGCTGAATCATTTGATGTTTTAGCAGGAATATGATGTTGACCATGATTATCACCGGCTTGTTCTGCGGCGCGTTGCTGGGCTTTGTCATGCAGCGCGGGCGTTTTTGCCTTACAGGCGGCTTTCGCGATATGTACATCGCCAGAAATAACCGCATTTTCTACGCACTGCTTATCGCTATTGCCATCCAAAGCATTGGCGTGTTTGCTCTGATTGCCAGCGGTCATCTTCGCTATGACGCTGGTACATTCCCCTGGTTTGGCACTGTCTTTGGTGGCTACGTCTTTGGTATTGGCATTGTCATGGCAGGCGGTTGTGCGACCGGTACCTGGTATCGTGCCGGGGAGGGGCTGATTGGCAGCTGGATTGCACTTGCAACCTACATGGTAACCAGCGCACTGATGCGCTCTGCGCACATGGATGGTTTTAACCAGCAGGTAAAGGCGCTTAGCACGACGCACAACTCCATACCTGCCACTTTTGGTGCTCCTGCATGGCCGTTTATCGTGTTACTGGTTGTGGTCACGCTATGGTTTGTGAGCAAAGAACTAAGTAAACCAAAGCTAAAGATGGCGTCACTGCCGCCCAAACGCAGCGGTCTGGCGCACCTGTTGTTTGAAAAACGCTGGCATCCCTTCGTTACGGCGGTGCTGATTGGCCTGATAGCCACATTCGCCTGGCCGTTAAGTGCCGCCACAGGCCGCATGTTTGGTTTGGGGATCACGACACCGAGCGCGAATATTCTTCAGTATCTTGTCGTTGGCGATAGCCGCTTTCTCAACTGGGGCGTCTTTCTGGTGCTCGGTATCTTCCTTGGTTCATTTATTGCGGCCAAAGCCAGCCGCGAGTTTCGACTGCGTGCTCCGGATGCGGCCACGTCGGTGCGCAGCGCAGGCGGCGGTATTTTGATGGGCTTTGGTGCCAGTATTGCCGGTGGCTGCTCTATCGGTAACGGTCTGGTGATGACAGCGATGCTCACCTGGCAGGGCTGGGTTGGGCTGGTGTTTATGATCCTCGGCGTCTGGAGTGCGTCCTGGTATCTGTTTATACGCCCGCAGCGTAAAACGCGTGCACGAACCGTTTCTGCCTGAATTCATTAAGGAGTGTGTATGACGATTAAAAAACTCGATGTAATAAGTCAGGTTTGCCCGTTTCCGCTCATTGAGGCGAAAGCGGCACTGGCTGAAATGAACAGCGGCGATGAACTGGTGATTGATTTTGACTGCACCCAGGCAACGCAGGCTATTCCGCAGTGGGCCGCCGAAGAGGGCCATGTGGTTTCTGATTATCAGCAGGTTGGTGATGCCAGCTGGAGTATCACCGTGAAAAAGGCGTGACAATGTCACTTGCTAAGCGGGCCGGGTAGCGTGAACGCCCGGCTTTTTAATGGTTGTGTACAGGCGTGGGGATGACCAGGTGTGCAAGGCGGGTTTGTAAATCGTCGCAGGTAGAATGCTTATTAGTGACGCTGTCACTTTTTAAGTGCGTCATACTCAGGTAAAAGCCCGGCAAAGGCGTCTAACTGCGGCGTTCTTGCGCCACGCCGCCAGATAAGCCAGGTGGCAAGCGTGCGCCAGTCGTCTGCCAGAGGCCAGACTGATACCTGATGACTGCCAGGCATGCTTTCCAGCATGCTGCGCGGCATCAATGCCAGACCGGCACCGGCAATAACGCAGGCCAGCATACCGTGATAGGACTCCATTTCATGGATTTTGCCCGGCATGGCACCGTCGTTTTGAAACCAGCTTTCAAAATGGCGGCGATAGGAGCAGTTGGCGCGAAAGGCATAAATACTCCGGCCGTTAACATCCTGGGCTCGCTGAATGGGGGCATGCCCTGCCGGGGCGATCACCACCATTTCCTCATCAAACACACGCACACCTTCCAGTGCCGGGTGCAGCACTGGGCCATCAACAAACGCTGCCGCCAACGTGCCGTCGAGTACGCCGTCGAGCATATCTCCTGAGGGGCCGGTGCTGAGTGTGAGGTGAATACGCTCAAAGCGACGGTTGAATTCAGCCAGAATGGCGGGTATACGCACGGCGGCGGTGCTTTCCAGCGAACCGAGCGCGAGCGTGCCACGGGGTGTTTCTCCGCTGACCACGGTGCGAGCTTCGTCAACCAGCGCCAGAATGCGGCGGCTGTAATCAAGAAAGCTATGTCCGGCAGGCGACAGGCGTAGCCGCTGGTTTTCGCGAATAAAGAGCGCAACCCCAAGGCTGGCCTCAAGCTGGCGTACACGGGTGGTGAGGTTCGATGGCACGCGATGCACGCGTTTTGCCGCTGCCGTAATACTGCCCGTTTCGGCAATCGCGTTAAACATCTCCAGTTGTGTCAGATCCATAACCTTTCTCATTTTGTGAATACTGGTATCAATATTATTCAGTTTTCGGGAGGATGCCAGCGCTTTACAGTGTTAACACTTTGTATCCCGCAATGGTGGAGAACCCCTATGACGATTACCGCGGCAACCCATGCGATTTCCATTAATCCGGCAACCGGCGAGCAGGTGGGGGCGTGGCCCTGGGCAAACGAGCATGACGTTGAGCAGACAGTAGCACTGGCAAGTGAGGGCTATCGACACTGGCGTACCCTGCCGGTGGCAGCGCGTGCGCAGAAGCTGCGCGCGCTTGGTGCAGCGCTACGCAACCGCGCTGAAGAGATGGCGCAGCGGATTTGTCTGGAGATGGGCAAGCCCATTGTCCAGGCGCGTGCCGAGGTCAGT
>JALAGK010000352.1 GCA_022712475.1 Enterobacteriaceae bacterium | reverse complement strand
GGCACCCCGCGAGACACTGTACTTTTTTGATGGTGATGATTTTTATTTTCCGCCTGGTGACCAGGATAACCGTGAACGCCATCTGCATATTATTCTCACCTTTCGAGAAACCACACCCGGCCAGGCCTTTGGCCGCCGCTACAGTGCGTTGTCTGAGGTCTGGAATGCCTCTGAAGATGAATTTCAGCGTATTTATTACCGCCTGGAAGGGGAGCTTGGTGATAATGGCGAAGTCCTGACGTTACGCAGTTTTCTCGACAATAGCGGCGCCGCCCTGGCGCTTGGGGATATCGATCTTCTGGCGCGTCAGTTAATACGCCTTAATCCCGTGCTGCGTTTGCGTGACGCCCGGTTTATTCGTCGGATACGCGGTGGCTCCGTGCCTGTCGCACAAGATGCTGGCATCAATGAACGTGAGCTGGAGCGGTTAGCGCGTGAGCTTGCGGCAAGGCCGCAGCAGTTGAGCGATGCCCAGTTGCGCCAGGGGCTGTCGGCGATGATCCAGCTGCTGGAGCACTATTTTATTGAACAGGGAAGCGATAATCACTCGCGCCGCCAGCAGCGAAGACGCTCCCATGACGAGCGGCGCGGCTGGCGCTATCTTGATGTTATCAACCGCATGATTGATAAGCCCAACGGACGCACGCACCGCATGATTTTGCTCGGTATGTTCTCAACGTTGTTACAGGCTAAAGGTAATGTCCGGCACGACAGGGACGCGCGTCCTCTGGTGCTGGTGGAGGACCCGGAAACCCGGCTGCATCCGATTATGCTGTCAGTTGCCTGGCATCTACTTAACCTGTTACCGCTGCAAAAGATAACCACCACTAACTCCGGCGAGCTGCTGTCGCTCACGCCAGTGGAGCAGGTGTGTCGGTTGGTACGTGAATCCGGGCGTGTTGCGGCCTGGCGGCTTGGCCCCGGCGGGATGAATGCCGAGGACAGCCGTCGCATTGCGTTTCATATCCGTTTCAACCGCCCCTCTTCACTATTTGCCCGCTGCTGGCTGTTGGTAGAAGGAGAGACTGAAGTTTGGGTGATGAACGAACTGGCTCGTCAGTGTGGCTATCATTTTGATGCTGAAGGTGTGAAGGTCATTGAGTTTGCCCAGTGTGGACTGCGCCCGCTGGTTAAATTTGCCCGCCGGATGGGGATCCAGTGGCATGTGTTGGCCGATGGCGACGAGGCGGGAAAAAAATATGCAGCCACGGTGCGGGGCCTGCTGGACCAGGACAGTGCGCTGGAGCGCGATCATCTTACGTTACTGCCGGCGCTGGATATGGAGCATTTCATGTACCGTCAGGGTTTTGATGATGTCTATCACCGCGTCGCGCAGATACCTGAGGGCGTACCCATGAATATGCGCCGGGTTATTATCAAAGCCATTCACCGTTCATCCAAACCCGATCTGGCGCTGGAAGTGGCGATGGAAGCCGGGCGACGTGGTATTGAGGCTGTTCCCTCGCTGCTGCGTAAGATGTTTTCACGGGTTATCTGGCTGGCGCGTGGGCGAGCAGATTAGCCATATATGTGGACGGTGTTAGGCATCAACGCCATGACAAGCTGCCCTGCGAACGCCCTGGCTTCTGCCAGGGCGTTTTGTTTTAACGCCCGCAAAGGGAGGCGCTAATGGCGTCGTTCATACTCTCCAGCAGTGCGTGGCGGCGGCGATATTCGGCGCGTTTCTTACTCGCAATTTCTTCCAGAGGACGCGACTGCACACAAAGCGGCAGACGGTAGTGACCGTCGGCATCCTCCGTGCCGCCCGAGCCAGAAGGCATCATAGCTTGCAAACAGCATCGCCTCTTTGTTGCGTCGATAGCGCAGGCTGCGATAAATATGGGTCGCGTTGCTGACCGCCATAATCTGCTCAGCGCCAGCGTGGTGTGCAAACTGACGCAGAGCCTCAAGCAGTACACGTTTGGGAAACAGACCGTGGCACTGCTTTGTCGCGTGCTGGATTGCGTGGTGCGGCACATGGGCTTTTGCGCCCTGAAGTCCACCAATAAACAGCGTCAGCTGGTTTTGCCAGCGACACAGAGTAAACGTCAGGCGCGCCAGCGTTTCGTTGTTGTCATCACCTATCACCAGCGTCGCTTCTCCTTCTTTATCCAGATTGTGGTCTGCTACCAACAAGAGGCGATAACGACTGTCATTTTTTCCTTCCAGCGTGGCAAACTGCCAGCCTGCGAGACTGAGGTAGCGCTGCATAGCATGGGCAGGCAATATATCGCCCATCATTTTGTAGTGACCTGTCACGGCTTCCAGCGCCTGGTTTCGTTTAAGCCCAACCGCCAACCACGGGCGATGCAGACGGCAGGGCAGGCACGGCTGGGCTTTAAGCAGCTCGTCGCCGTAAGGCGTTTGTGCCAGATGGTTGAGCAGCTGGGCGGTCTTTACTGGCATCACAAGTGAGCGCAGCATAAACTTGCGTCGCCAGCTCACTTTCTGCCAGCGCTTGCCGGGTTGATAGCGACCCGTAATCAGGGCCAGAAACAGCGCCCATCCGCGCTGTGGTGCAGACTGCGCGGCAGGGAAGAGAGTAATGTGTGACATAACGGAATGATTTGTGGAGTGCGAATCTCACGATTAACGCACCGCTATTTTCAACTGTGATGCAACAGTTATGTGGCTATTGCATAAAATACAGTTTCATTGCGTAACTGTTTAGGTTTTGTGGTCCTGTTACAGGACTCGGGGACTCATCAGGAAGGATGTGAATGAACGTCAGAATGAAAAAACGCTACTGGCTGCTGCTTGTGCTGGTAGTTGGGTTGGCATTGTGGGTCTGG
>JALAGK010000351.1 GCA_022712475.1 Enterobacteriaceae bacterium | reverse complement strand
TGGCTGATGACTTCGGCGTCGGCGGGTGTCTCCTTCAGTGTGGAGAGCATGTATTGGCTAGTACGCATGTTGTTATGGTTCCATATGAACAGTCTGATACAGGCTCATGGTGAGCCTGTGGCAAAAAAGAATTGCACCCTTCATTTTTCAGGCGGCAGGGCGTAGGCCGCGTGCAATCGCTAAGGATAGTTTACCAGTGTGACAGGCATGCCAAAAGCAGGCGTAAGGAAATTAACGCGCTTCCAGTGCAAAGACCTGGAAACCGTGCTCCGTCACGCGCCAGCGCACGTTGAAATCCAACAGCCAGACTGCGTAATCCCGGCTGTCTGCCGCGTCTTTTCGGTAGGCCGGGCGTGGATCTTGCGACAGCACTTCAACAATAAAATACTGGATGCTCGGATAACGCACGTCCAGCTGAGCGAGCTGTTGCGCAATCTCTGGCGTAAAACTGACAGGCATACTGGCAGCAGGGGCCTGCGGTGCGTACCCTGCGCGCGCTTGTGGCAGCGCTTCAGCAAAAGGCAGGTAGGGTTTGACATCAATGACCGGTGTGCCGTCGACCAGATCAAGACTCCCCAGTTGTAACACCACCCGGTCTTTGCGGTACTCAATACCCTTAAGTTCGACCAATGACATCCCAACGGGATTCGGCCGGAAAGTGGAGCGAGTCGCGAACACGCCCATGCGTGTATTACCGCCCAGGCGCGGCGGGCGGACTGTTGGGCTGGCACCTTTATCCATCGTCTGGTGAAAAATAAACAGAACCCAGAGATGGCTGAAGCCTTCAAGGCCGCGAACGGCATCCGGCTGGTGCCAGGGAGGGAGCAGATGAAGTTCGCCGCTGCTGCTTTTTACCAGCCCTGGCTGGCGTGGTACGGCAAACTTCTCTTTATACGGTGAGTGGATAATGCCGATTTGTTCAAAATGAAACGCGGTCATTTCGCACTGACTTTGAGTGCAGAGCCGATGCAGACGGCCTGGCGATAGCAGCCGGGTGTACCGGATGTCACTTCACAACTGTGCTGTAAGACGGCATTCGCTTTCATTTTGGATGCATTAATCTGCATACGCTTGCGTGCAGTCGCGATATTCGGCGGTGAATCCTGGCTGCTGCTCTGGCAGCTGTCACCCGTCACTTCACCCAGATCGCGAAACGGTTTGCCGATGAGGTCTTCAGCTTTGGTATAAATTTTGACAGGTGCTGCACGCGGCGCTTTCGGGCGAACGGGCTCAGGCTGTACCGGTGCACTCGTGCTTTGAACAGGCTCAACAGGAGATCTGCTTAGCAATGAGCATCCGCTCAGAGTCAGTGCTAACAGACAGATCGGTAAAGCACGCATAATTTTTCCTCAATGAATAATCAAACGGCGTTTATTGAATCAATCTATGACCCAAATAACAAGACGGGCAGTAGCCCGTCCTGAATATTTTGTGTAAAAAGTGTGAAAGCCTGACTTACCAGCCTTTAACCGCACCACCGTTGAAGATTTTGTTGGCAGCGTCAGACACTTCATCAGACTGATAGGCCTGAACGAATTTCTTCACGTTCTCTGCATCCTTGTTGTCTTCACGGGCAACGATCAGGTTCACGTATGGGGAGTCTTTGTCTTCAACAAAGATACCGTCTTTCGCTGGTGTCAGATTGATCTGGCTGGCGTAAGTGGTGTTGATAACCGCCAGGGCAATCTGTGCATCGTCAAGTGAGCGCGGTAACTGCGGTGCTTCCAGCTCAACCAGCTTCAGGTTTTTCGGGTTTTCGGTTACGTCCAGGACGGTCGGAAGCAGGCCAATACCATCTTTGAGTTTAATTAAACCCACCTGCTGGAGCAGCAGCAGTGAACGACCCAGGTTGGTTGGATCGTTAGGGATAGCAACCTGGGAGCCCGGCTGCAGCTCGTCCAGTGATTTGATTTTTTTTGAGTAACCCGCAATTGGGTAGACAAAGGTATTACCGACCGGCACCAGCTTATAGCCACGGTCTTTAATCTGCTGGTCCAGATACGGTTTGTGCTGGAAGGCGTTAACATCAATATCACCTTTGCTCAGTGCCTCATTGGGCAGTACGTAATCGTTGAAGGTCACCAGTTCAACGTTAAGACCGTATTTGTCTTTTGCAACTTTTTGGGCCACTTCGGCCACCTGCTGTTCTGCACCCACAATAACACCAACTTTGATGTGGTTCGGGTCTTTTTCTTCCTGGCCGCAGCCGACCAGCGCTAGAGAGCCCAGAAGTGCGCCAATTGCTGCAACGGTTTTAAACTTAATAGCCATATCCTTTCCTTCTTGTATGAGTCGAATATGAAACCCGCACGGTTTCAGGCTGCATGAGTGCAACCTGAAATGAGGGTAAAGTTGTGTTATTTACGCGTAACGGCCCGAACAATGCTGTCACCGCAGAACTGAATCAAATAAACCAGTACAACCAGCAACACAAGTACAGTATTCATTACGGTAGCGTTATAACCAATGTAACCGTACTGATAGCCAATCTGCCCCAGACCGCCAGCCCCCACAGCAC
>JALAGK010000350.1 GCA_022712475.1 Enterobacteriaceae bacterium | reverse complement strand
GTACTGCCTGGTTGCAAATCATTAATCCCGATATGCTGGTGCGCCAGGGGGATATGCGCTCGCTGCGTGTGCAGGAAGTGGCCACCTCGCGCGGTATGCTGACCGACAGGGCCGGGCGACCGCTTGCGGTTTCTGTGCCGGTTAACGCCATCTGGGCAGACCCGAAAGAGCTGCATGACGCCGGGGGTATCACACTTGATAACCGGTGGAAGGCGTTGTCTGATGCGCTGAAATTACCGCTCGACCAGCTGGCTGCACGCGTCAATGCCAATCCAAAAGGGCGTTTTATTTATCTCGCGCGTCAGGTTAATCCTGAGATTGGCGACTACATCAAAAAACTCAAACTCCCGGGCATTCACCTGCGACAAGAATCCCGTCGTTACTATCCTTCCGGGGAAGTGACCGCTCACCTCATTGGTTTTACCAACGTTGATAGCCAGGGCATCGAAGGCGTCGAGAAAAGTTTCGATAAGTGGCTGACTGGCCAACCGGGTGAACGTATCGTGCGTAAAGACCGCTATGGTCGCGTGATTGAAGATATCTCCTCAACCGATAGCCAGGCGGCACACAATCTGGCACTCAGTATTGATGAGCGTTTGCAGGCCCTGGTCTACCGTGAACTGAATAATGCCGTTGCCTTTAACAAGGCAGAGTCAGGTAGTGCTGTGTTGGTGGATGTGAATACTGGCGAAGTGCTGGCGATGGCTAACAGCCCTTCCTACAATCCCAACAATCTGGCAGGTACGCCTAAAGAGGTGATGCGTAACCGCACTATCACTGACGTATTTGAACCCGGTTCTACCGTTAAGCCTATGGTGGTGATGACGGCTTTGCAGCGCGGTGTAGTGCGTGAGAACAGCGTGCTTAATACCGTGCCTTACCGTATTAACGGTCACGAAATCAAAGACGTGGCGCGTTACAGCGAATTGACCCTGACCGGGATTCTACAGAAGTCGAGTAACGTGGGTGTTTCAAAACTCGCGTTAGCGATGCCGTCCTCAGCGTTAGTGGATACTTACCAACGTTTTGGGCTGGGAAAATCGACCAATTTGGGGTTGGTCGGAGAACGCAGTGGCTTATACCCTCAAAAACAACGGTGGTCTGACATAGAGAGGGCCACCTTCTCTTTCGGCTATGGGCTAATGGTAACGCCGTTACAGTTAGCGCGAGTCTACGCAACAATCGGTAGCTATGGTGTGTACCGTCCGCTGTCCATAACTAAAGTGGATCCGCCGGTACCGGGTGAACGCGTCTTCCCTGAATCAATTGTGCGTACCGTGGTACACATGATGGAAAGCGTGGCACTGCCTGGCGGTGGCGGCGTGAAGGCCGCGATTAAGGGCTACCGCATTGCGATTAAAACCGGTACGGCAAAAAAGGTCGGTCCGGATGGCAAGTACATCAATAAATATATTGCCTACACCGCGGGCGTTGCACCTGCCAGTAATCCGCGCTTTGCGCTGGTAGTGGTAATTAACGATCCGCAGGCAGGTAAATACTACGGCGGTGCGGTTTCCGCACCGGTCTTTGGCGCCATTATGGGTGGCGTTTTGCGCACAATGAACATTGAACCTGATGCACTGGCGACAGGTGAGAAAAGTGAATTTGTGATTAATCAAGGTGAGAGAACCGGTGGCAGATCGTAATTTGCGCGACCTTCTCGCTCCGTGGGTGTCTTCAGCACCAGAGCGAGCTCTGCGGGAGATGACGCTCGATAGCCGTATCGCGGCGTCGGGGGATCTCTTTGTCGCAATTAAAGGGCATCAGGCGGATGGACGTCGATATATTCCGCAGGCGATAGCGCAAGGTGTGGCTGGTGTAGTGGCAGAGGCGGAAGGTGAAGCTACCGATGGCGAAATCCGTGAAATACACGGTGTGCCGGTCATCTATCTGGCACAACTGCACCAGCGCTTGTCCGCGTTGGCCGGACGTTTTTATCATGAGCCATCACAGCGTTTGCAGCTGGTTGGCGTAACAGGCACGAACGGTAAAACCACTACCACTCAATTGTTGGCCCAGTGGGCGCAGTTGCTGGGTGAGACCAGTGCGGTTATGGGCACAGTGGGTAATGGGCTGCTGAATAAAGTTGTTCCTACGGAAAATACCACCGGTTCCGCGGTTGATGTACAGCAAGTGCTCGCTAACCTTGCAGAGCAAGGTGCCACTTTTGCTGCAATGGAAGTCTCCTCACACGGCTTGGTTCAGCACCGTGTGGCGGCACTGAAATTCGCCGCATCCGTTTTTACTAATCTTAGCCGTGACCATCTCGACTATCACGGTGATATGGAACACTACGAAGCCGCTAAATGGCTGCTGTTTTCTGAGCATGCGTGTGGTCAGGCAATTATTAACGCCGACGACGAGGTGGGTCAGCGCTGGCTTTCGACACTGCCGGATGCGGTTGCTGTGTCAATGGAAAGCGCGTTTGAGTTCAACCATGGCCGCTGGCTGAAAGCCACGCATGTGGATTATCACGACAGCGGCGCCACAGTGCGCTTTAGCTCAAGCTGGGGCGACGGTGAAATTGAAAGCCGCCTGATGGGCGCGTTCAACGTTAGCAATCTGCTGCTGGCACTGGCGACGCTACTTGCACTCGATTATCCACTGGAGCAACTCATCGAAAGTGCTGCGCGTCTGCAACCAGTTTGCGGACGCATGGAAGTGTTTAGCGCACCGGGCAAGCCGACTGTAGTGGTGGATTACGCGCATACGCCAGACGCACTGGAAAAAGCACTTGAGGCTGCACGACTGCACTGTAAGGGCAATTTGTGGTGCGTATTTGGTTGCGGTGGCGACCGTGATAAAGGCAAGCGCCCGCTGATGGGAGCCATTGCTGAAGCGTGTGCGGACATTGTTGTTGTCACTGACGACAACCCGCGTACCGAAGAGCCGCGCGCCATTGTTAACGATATTCTGGCTGGCATGCTCGATGCAGGCCATGCACACGTTGTGGCGGGCCGTGCTGAAGCGGTCACCAATGCCATTATGCAGGCTCAGGCTGATGATGTGGTGCTGATTGCTGGTAAAGGCCATGAGGATTACCAGATTGTCGGCAATCGTCGTCTGGATTATTCCGACCGCGTGACAGCAGCACGCCTGTTGGGGGTGACAGCATGATTCGTCTCTCTCTGGCAAAACTAGCCCAGGTGGTTGAAGGGCAATTACTAGGTGCTGATGGTGAAATTGATGCCGTTACCACCGACACCCGTAAACTGACGCCGGGGTGTCTGTTCGTTGCGCTCAAGGGCGAACGTTTTGACGCGCACGATTTTGCCGACCAGGCGTTGCAGGGCGGTGCAGGCGCACTGCTGGTAAGTCGCCGTCTGGACGTTGACGCTACGCAGGTGCTGGTGGACGATACGCGCCTGGCGTTTGGTCGACTGGCAGCGTGGGTGCGCCAGCAGGTACCGACGCGGGTCGTCGCACTGACGGGATCATCGGGTAAAACCTCTGTAAAAGAGATGACCGCAGCGATTCTGCGCCAGTGTGGTAATACACTGTATACCGCAGGCAACCTGAATAATGACATCGGCGTTCCGATGACGCTGTTGCGTCTGACCCCGGAGCACGACTATGCGGTGATTGAACTGGGCGCTAACCACCAGGGTGAAATTGCCTGGACGGTGAGCCTGACGCGCCCACAAGCCGCGCTGGTCAACAATCTTGCCGCCGCGCACCTTGAAGGTTTTGGATCCCTTGCGGGGGTGGCAAAGGCTAAAGGAGAGATTTTCTCCGGGCTGGCTGAGGACGGCATTGCCATTATCAATGCCGACAACAACGACTGGCTAAACTGGCAGCAGATTATTGGCACGCGTAAAACGTGGCGCTTCTCGCCAAATGCCGCTGACAGTGATTTCACAGCAACCAACATTCATATCACTGCGCACGGAACCGAGTTTACATTGCGCACTCCAACGGGAGATGTGGCAGTGACGCTGCCGCTACCTGGCCGACACAATATCGCCAATGCGCTGGCGGCAACCGCACTGGCAATGGCCGTAGGTGCATCGCATGGCGCTGTAAAACAGGGTTTAAGCGAACTGCAGGCCGTGCCGGGCCGCCTTTTTCCTGTGCAGTTAGCAGAAAATCAGCTGCTGCTGGATGACAGCTATAACGCTAACGTTGGCTCTATGACGGCGGCCGTACAGGTGCTTTCTGAAATGCCGGGTTTCCGCGTG
>JALAGK010000349.1 GCA_022712475.1 Enterobacteriaceae bacterium | reverse complement strand
GTGATGACAACGGTAACCGTCGTCGCTTCGGTGACGCATAATTGCGTGAAAATTCGGCGTTACACGCCGTAAACTAAAATAAACAGTCCCGGTCATCGCGATCGGGACTTTTTTTATCCTTTTTGTACTCATGTACTGGTACAATATTCCATCGGCGCTACTGGAGCGCTTTGTACTAAGATCAGGGACATTGTAATGACAGCACTTTTAGCGACCCGCCCCACGCCATCCATACTTGGCGGCGTGATGATTATCGGCGGCACCATTATTGGCGCAGGCATGTTTTCTTTACCGGTAGTGATGTCCGGCGCCTGGTTTTTCTGGTCGCTGGCGGCGTTGGTCTTTACATGGTTTTGCATGCTGCATTCAGGATTGATGATCCTCGAAGCTAACCTTAATTATGCGCCCGGTGCGAGCTTTGACACCATTACCCGGGATTTGCTGGGTAAACGCTGGAATGTAATTAACGGACTGTCGATAGCGTTCGTACTCTACATCCTCACCTACGCCTACATTTCCGCCAGTGGTTCCATCATTCATCACACACTGGGCGAAATGAGTATTGGCTTTTCACCACGTCTGGCGGGCTTCTTGTTTGCGCTGGTGGTGGCCTTTATTGTGTGGCTGCGCTCCAAAGCGGTGAGCCGTAGGACGGCTATTGTGCTGGGTGCGAAAGTGATTACCTTCTTTCTGACGTTTGGCAGTCTGCTGGGCCATGTTGAACCTGCTACGCTGATGAACATAGCCGAACAAAGTCCGAGCTACGCCCCGTATCTGCTGATGACGCTACCGTTCTGCCTGGCCTCATTTGGCTATCACGGTAATGTGCCTAGTCTGATGAAATACTATGGCCGTGAGCCCAAAATTATTATCCGCTGTCTGGTCTGGGGAACGTTGATTGCGCTCGGTCTCTACGTTATCTGGCTGCTGGGTACAATGGGCAATATTCCCCGTCAGGACTTTATCGCCATTTCAGAGAAGGGCGGTAACATCGATGTGCTGGTACAGGCGTTGAGCGGTGTGCTTAAAAGCCCGTCGCTAAATCTGCTGTTGGTTATTTTCTCTAACTTTGCTGTTGCCAGTTCTTTTCTCGGGGTTACGCTTGGATTGTTTGACTACCTGGCCGACTTGTTTGGGTTTGATGATTCACCGCTGGGTCGCCTGAAAACGGCACTCATTACCTTTTTGCCGCCAATGGTGGGCGGGCTTATCTGGCCGAACGGCTTTTTGTACGCCATTGGTTATGCGGGACTTGCGGCCACCATCTGGGCTGCGATTGTTCCGGCATTGTTGGCCCGTGCTTCACGCCAGCGCTTTGGCAGTCCGCGCTATCGTGTCTGGGGGGGCAAAGGCATGATTGTACTGATTCTGTTGTTTGGCGTAGGTAATGCACTGGTTCACGTATTGTCGAGTTTCGACCTGCTGCCGGTATACAAATAGCCAACGTCAGAAAAACGAAGAGGACCGAATGGCCCTCTTTTGTTGGAATCAACCTCCGCTCAGCGCAAGCGGTGAATCACCTGGTTACTGCTGCCGCGCCAGATAAGCGCAGGATCTTTTAAGTCCTGCACGAATTTGCCGTCTACCAGCACGTTAATTAGCCCGACGACTTCGCGCTGCGCCTCACTTAACTCATCAATCTTATACCCGGTCCACACCCAGATATCTTTGTCGGGGCATTCGGCGCGTACGCGCTGCACCAGTCGCAGAATATCCGCTACATTTTGTGGATGCAGCGGGTCGCCGCCGGAGAGCGATAATCCCTGGCGCTTAACGCGTGTGTCGTTGAGATCGGCAATAATGCGAGCCTCCATCTCTGGCGTAAACGCCATACCGGAATTGAGCCGCCAGGTGCTTTTGTTATAGCAGCCGGGGCATTCATGGATGCAGCCTGAGACAAACAGCGTACAGCGAGTGCCTGGTCCGTTGACCACGTCGACTGCATAGTATTGATGATAATTCATTTTGCCTTCACGTCTGTCACCGTGGCTGTGTTGGTGGTACCTGCTCACCCCGGTCACTGGCTTATGTAAGCTCCCGGGGAGTCACAGACTTGCCGCCTTGCCACCGCACCAGGCTTATTGATAAAGCCCAAAGACTGGTAGTGGCGCTGACAAGCTGTCACATTATGGGTGATTGGGTCAGCCCAGCTGACCATTACCCAGGTGTTTCACGCGGCGCTTCACTTCTTCTTGCTTACCGGCATTAAACGGGCGGGCGTCGGGGCTGCCGAGATAACCGCATACACGGCGAGTCACTGACACACGAGTGGCATCGTGGTTGCCACATTTCGGGCAGGTAAAGCCTTTACTGGTACACTCAAACTCACCTGTGAAGCCGCACTCATAGCACTCATCAATCGGCGTATTGGTACCGTAATAAGGCACATGCTGATAGCTGTAGTCCCACACATCTTCCAGCGCTTTCAAATTATGTTGTAGGTTCGGATATTCGCCGTAGCAGATAAACCCGCCACTGGCGATGGCCGGATACGGTGCTTCGAAATCAATCTTGTCGTACGGGTTCACCTTCTTCTCCACGTCCAGGTGGAAGCTGTTGGTGTAGTAGCCTTTGTCAGTCACGCCCTGCACCACACCGAATTCGGCAGTATCCAGGCGACAGAAGCGGTCACACAGGTTTTCACTTGGTGTGCTGTACAGGCTAAAGCCGTATCCCGTTTCTTCCTTCCACTCATCTACTGCGCGGCGCAGTCGCTCGACAATTGCCACACCTTTGGCTCGCAGTTGCTCGCTATCGTACACATGTTGGCCGCCAGACAGCGCGTTAATAGTTTCGTGAATGCCGATATAGCCAAGGGAAATAGAGGCGCGGCCATTTTTGAAAATGTCTGCGACATTGTCGTCCGGCTTGAGGCGCACACCGCAGGCACCTTCCATATACAGAATCGGTGCGACACGCGCTTTCACGCCTTCCAGACGGGCAATGCGCGTCATCAGCGCTTTCTTTGCAAGTTCCAGACGGCTGTCGAGCAGTGTCCAGAAGCGGGCTTCATCACCTTTTGCTTCCAGCGCAATGCGCGGCAGGTTGAGGCTGATAACGCCAATGTTGTTGCGTCCGTCGTGGACTTGCTCGCCATTTTCTTCGTATACGCCGAGGAAGCTGCGACAACCCATTGGCGTTTTAAATGAACCGGTGACTTCCACTACTTTGTCGTAATTAAGGATATCCGGGTACATACGCTTGCTTGCACATTCCAGCGCCAGCTGCTTTATGTCGTAGTTCGCATCGCCAAATTTATGGTTCAGGCCATCGCGAATAGCGAAGACCAGCTTCGGGAATACCGCGGTTTTACGGTTTTTGCCCAGACCCGCAATGCGATTACGCAGAATAGAGGTTTGAATCAGGCGTGATTCCCAACTGGTACCCAGGCCAAAGCCAAAAGTAACAAACGGCGTCTGGCCGTTGGCGGTATGTAGCGTATTCACTTCGTATTCCAGCGACTGGAAGGCGTCATAGCACTCTTTTTCTGTACGTGAACGTGCGTAACCTTCTGCGTCCGGGATGTCCCATTCGTCGGCAATACGGCGGTGTTTATCAAAGCTGGCGCTCACAAACGGGGCCAGCACCTCATCAATACGGTTGATGGTGGTGCCGCCATAAATGTGGCTCGCGACCTGTGCGATGATCTGCGCGGTGACTGCTGTGGCGGTAGAAATGGACTTTGGCGGCTCGATTTCCGCGTTGCCCATTTTAAACCCTTGGGTCAGCATGCCTTTGAGGTCGATAAGCATGCAGTTAAACATCGGGAAAAACGGAGAATAGTCGAGATCGTGATAGTGTAGCTCACCACGCTCATGTGCCAGCACCACATCGCGCGGCAACAGGTGCTGCTTAGCGTAGTGTTTGGCGACAATGCCTGCCAGCAGGTCACGCTGGGTCGGGATAACCTTGCTGTCTTTGTTGGCGTTTTCATTCAGCAGCGCGGCATTGGTCTGCTCCACCAATCCACGGATTTCACGGTTAAGTTCACCGCGCTTCTCGCGGGCGATATCACGATCGTGGCGATATTCAATGTAAGCACGAGCCAGATGTTTATGAGGCCCCGCCATCAGCTGGTTTTCTACTGCAGTCTGGATATCGTTAATATCCACCTGCGTGAGCCCCTGCATTTGCGCGCTAACGATATCTGCGACGGTGGCGCAGTAATCTGCGTCATCGACTCCCGCTGCTTTAGCTGCACGAAGAATAGCTTCTTTAATGCGCGCCGGAACAAAAGGTGTTTTGCACCCGTCCCGTTTCATCACATGCGGTGTCATGATCTCTCCCTTAAAAACAAACAGGTTATACACAGCGGCTAAAAATGATGGCCAGCCGCTCGTGTCATTGATTCAGTGGCTTACCCGATATCGACAAAATTTATCCACAGCCGCTGGCTTAAACGCTGCCGTTGCGAAGCGGCTGTCAGTAAGCGTAATACAATATATTGGGTTGGGTGGGATTTTATGGCCTATATGTAGTGATTTTCATCAAACATGTTTGCGATTTTTTTGATACAGAACAAAGTAAATCTGGGGTGCCTGTCAGGACAAGGGCGAGGGCGAAATAGTAAAAAAACCGGAAATGACTGACTGGTCAAATTTTGAGATTTTCGTAGGAAAAAACGACAGCGGGGCGTTGGCCCCGCTTTTTTTCAGTTCACCAGCCAGTACACGGCTTCAAAGGGTCGCAGCGTCAGGTCGCCAGCGAGCGCCGGTGCCAGTGAGTAGTTGCTCATTAAAACGAGTGCATCGTTGTTTGTCATGTTGCTTTGCCAACGTTGTGTGTCACCACTGAGGTTCGCGGCCACCACCAGGGTTTGCCCCTGGTACTGACGGCGATAGCACCACAGCCAGGGATGCTCAGGCAGCAGGTCCTGATAGTCG